>JAICND010000284.1 GCA_025929005.1 Acidimicrobiia bacterium | reverse complement strand
CTTCTGGAAGGACACCGATTCGCTTCTTCACCTCGAGCGGCTGGCGCCAGGTTTCGAATTCCCCGATTCCAGTGGTGCCCTGATTGGGTCTGAGCAGGCCGACGATCATCTTGATGGTGGTGGTCTTGCCGGCGCCGTTCTGTCCGAGAAGCCCGTAGAACTCACCGGGCTGAATCGCCAGGTCGATTCCATCGACCGCGGTTTGCTTGCCAAACCTGCGAGTGAGGCCCTTGGCCCACACTGCCGGAGGAGGGCTTTGGCCATTGGTGTGGGCGGCGTCAGCCAGGGGTGTGGTGAGATGCACGGGGGTATATCGGCCAGGTCTGGGCGTAGGTGAACCTTAGAAGCAGTTCTGAGTACTGAGTACCCGGTGGTCGATGTCCCTCGGGTGGCGTACTCTGGCGCCACCCACCACCCACGACTCAGCACTCACCACATGTATCAGGCGCTTTATCGCAAGTACCGGCCTCAGTCTTTCGAGGACATCGTCGGACAAAGCCATGTGACCACAACCCTCGCCAGGGAGGTGGCCGAGGGCCGGGTGGCCCACGCCTATCTCTTCGCGGGTCCCCGGGGAACCGGTAAGACCACCACGGCCCGAATCCTCGCCAAGGCCCTCAACTGTGAGAACCGTGGGCCAGACGGCTCACCCGACAACCTCTGTGGGAGCTGTGAAGCCATCACTGCCGGCAACTCGTTCGATGTCCTGGAGCTTGACGCAGCTTCCCACAACTCGGTCGAGGACATTCGCGATATGCGGTTGTCGGTAACCACCGTCGCGACCAGCGCTACCTCTCGCAGGATCTACATTCTCGATGAGGCCCACATGCTCTCCAAGGCAGCGGGCAACGCTCTCTTGAAGACACTGGAGGAGCCGCCTGAGCATGTCCACTTCGTTCTCGCCACCACCGAGCCCTACAAGCTCGCCGACACCATTCGCAGCCGGACCCAGAGGTTCGACTTCCACCCGGTCGGCGTCGAGGCTTTGGCCGGTCATCTCGCCCGTATCGCCGACGCCGAGGGCTACAAGGTCGAGCCTGCCGGCCTGGTGGCGGTGTCTCGACATGCCGGCGGCTCTGTCCGTGACGCGCTCTCCCTTCTGGAGCAGGTCGCCGCCCTTGATTCCGGCAAGGTCGATACGGCTGGCGTGCAGCGGGCGCTCGGTCTCGCCGACGCCGACACCTACACCCGTTTGGTGGAAGCCATCGCCAATAGCGACGCCCGCGACGCCCTGGAGTTGGTCGCCCAATTGGCCTCGCGCGGCATCGACCTGCGCCGGTTCGTGGGTGAGTCAATCGGCTTTCTGCGCGGGGTCTTCCTTGCTCAATACACACCCAACGTCGCCGAGATCGCCGACGAACCCGACGAAGTAATCGAGAGCTGGAAGAAGGCCAGCGCCATCATCGGCTCGGCGGACGTACTCAGGGCTGTTGACGTTCTCGGTGAAGCGCTGGTCAAGCTTCGGGAGGGAAGGGAAGAGCGGCTGATGGTCGAGCTTGCTCTCATCCGTCTCACGCGCCCCGAAACCTCGGTTGATCCTGAGGCGTTGCTGGCCCGGGTTGAGCGGATCGAGCGGCGGGGATCCGAGCCGGCGCGGGTCGTAATTGCCCCGACGCCGGTGGTCGTGACGCCTCCCTCCGATCCGGGCGAGGTGCCGCAACCGACCAAGGCAGCCCCAGCCGGGACGGGACCGACCCTCGATCAGGTGAACGAGGTGTGGCCGGCCATGTTTGGGGGCCTTCGTCAACTGCTGGGTGCTCGTCGATGGGCGTACTTCAGGGAAGTGACCCCGGCGGCGGTGGAGGGAAACAAACTCGTTCTTCAAGTAGGAGAGGACTTTCTCCTGGAGGGTCTGCAAAAGGACCTGGTGGTTGGTCCTCTGGTTGCCACCCAGGCTTCGGACCTTCTCGGCCAGCCGATCGAGGTTGAGTTCCGTAAGTCGGCGGCAGGTGGCTCCGAGGTCGAGTCGCTCGATCTGGTGGAGTTCGACAAAGACCGGTTGTTCGACGCCCCGGTCGAGGCCACCGATCCGACGGCTCTCCTGCAGCGGGAGCTGGGCGCCACCCTGATCGAAGAAATCCCCACAGCCGAGGACTGAACTAGGGTCGTCGCTGATGGATCGCCCCCCGGATCTGAGCCAACTGCTCGAACAGGCGCAGCAGATGCTCGCGACCCAACACGAGCTCGCCACCCGTGTCTATGAGGGAACGGCCGCTGGCGGAATGGTGCGGGTCGAAGTGACTGGAGGATCCAGGGTCGTCTCGGTGTCCATCAATCCTGAGGTGATCGATCCTTCCGATCCGCACCTGCTCGAGGATCTCATCCTGGTCGCAACCAACGCCGCCCTTAGCGCAGCGACGGCGGATGCGGGTGAGACTATGAAGGGTCTCACGGGTGGGCTTGATCTGGGCGGTCTGCTCGGTTGACCTTCGAAGGTCCAGTACAGCGTCTGATCGACGAGCTTTCCCGTCTCCCCGGAGTCGGTAGGAAGAGCGCCCAACGCATCGCCTTTCATGTGTTGTCGGTCGAAGAGGAAGACGCCCGCCGTCTGGCGCAGTCGATCATTGATGTCCGCGACCAGGTCGGGACCTGTGTGCGATGCTTCAACGTGACGAGCACCGAAGAATGTTCGATCTGTCGCGACCCTCGCCGTGAGGTCGGGGTGTTGTGTGTTGTAGAGCGGGCCCAGGACATCGCGGTCGTGGAGAGGAGCCAGGAGTTCCGGGGTCGTTATCACGTCCTGGGCGGGGCGTTGTCACCAATTGGAGGAGTGGGTCCGAGCGAGCTCCACATCGCCGAACTGGCGGTCCGGGTTGGTGCCGAGGACATCAAGGAGTTGATACTCGCCACGAATCCGACCGTTGAGGGTGACGTCACGGCTATGTACCTCGCCCGGGAGATGAAGCCCCTCGGGGTCAAGGTAACCCGGCTGGCGATGGGTCTCCCGGTGGGTGGCGACCTCGACTACGCCGACGAACTAACGCTGGGACGAGCCCTGCAGGGTCGGCAAGAGATGTAGAGACCCCCGTTCCGCCCGCCGTTTCCACAGGAACCGAGGGTTCTACGCCACCACCACGGTCTTCTGGTTGACGAACTCCCGGATACCGAGGTCAGCCAGCTCGCGGCCATAGCCCGACGATTTCACCCCGCCGAATGGAAGCCGAGGGTCCGACGCCACTAGAGAGTTGACAAAACAGCACCCGGCGTCGATCCGTTCGGCCGCGAGGCGTTCGGCCCGGGCGACG
>JAICND010000290.1 GCA_025929005.1 Acidimicrobiia bacterium | reverse complement strand
TTCTCTCCCGAGCGGCGGGCGCTGCAGGCCTTTATGGACGACGTACAGAAGAGGGTCAACGGTGAGGCCCGCATGCGCTTGTTCAAAGGGTCGGCGGCTATCGAAGGGAGAAGGTCCGAAAAGCACGACCTCTACGACCAGGCCACGGCCACCTTCGAGGAGGACGACGTGTACGACCAGGCCGACGCCGCCGGCTTCATCAGGCTCAACGCCCTGCGTTTGCGTCGGTTGGGCGAAGAGCGGCTCGGAGAAGGCGAATGACCTTGTGGGGGGGCAGGTTCTCGGAAGGACCTGCGGAGCTTCTCTGGGGATACACCGTCGATCACACCGATCGTCGGCTGCTGGAGGTCGATATCGAGGGATCCATCGCCCACGTGGCGATGTTGAAAGACGTCGGTCTGTTGACCGCCCCCGAACACAGCCAGATCGAAGAGGGGCTGCGACAGCTCAAGGCGGATGCCCGGGACGGCTCGTTCGTGTTCGAGGACGGCGACGAGGATGTTCACAGCGCTGTCGAGAGGCGCCTGGTTGAACTCGTGGGCGAGGTCGGAGAGAAGCTCCACACCGGTAGGTCCCGCAACGATCAGATCGCCCTCGATCTTCGGTTGTACATCCAAAAGTCGGCCCGGCACCGCGCCGCCGAACTCGCCGGATTCGCCTCTTTGATGTCTGACCTGGCCGAGCAACACGTCGACACGTTGATCCCGAGCTACACCCATATGCAACAGGCCCAGGTCACCTCACTCGCCCACCACCTGCTTGCTTATGCCTGGATGGCGTTGCGGGACCGAGAGCGATTCCACGACCTACTGGAACGGATCGACTCGCCCCTGGGCGCCGGTGCCTCGGCGGGTTCAAGCCTCCGTTTGCAGCCCGAGGCAACGGCCTCGGCGCTAGGACTGCGTGGGGCATTTGAGAATTCGCTGGACGCGGTGGCGTCAAGAGACCTGGTGGCCGAGTTTGCATTTGCTTCCGCCCAAGCCATGGTGCACCTCTCCCGACTGGCCGAGGAACTGGTGCTCTGGTCAAGCAGCGAGTTCAACTGGCTAACGCTGGCCGACTCACTCGCCACGGGATCGTCGGCACTTCCTCACAAGAAGAATCCGGACCTGGCAGAGCTGGTCAGGGGTCGGACGGCAGCCGCCATCGGCGATCTGACGACTTTGCTCGTACTCCAGAAGGGTCTGCCCCTGGCATACAACCGTGATCTTCAAGAAGACAAACCCCCCCTGTTTCGTGCCGACGACGCCCTCGCCGGAGCCCTCGCCGCCCTGCGGGCGGTCCTGGTTAGCGCCGAGTTTCATCCACCAGCCCCCGGCCCCTGGACGGCGACGCTCGACTTGGCCGAAGCCCTCGTGGAACGAGGAGTGCCGTTTCGTCAGGCGCATCAGGCGGTGGGGCGGCTGGTGGCAGGACTTGTTGCGACAGGTCGTACCCCTGCGGAAGCAACCGTCCCCGACCTTGTTGATGCCGACCCCCGGTTTCTCGAGTCGGACCTGGGGAAGCTGGACCCGATGACTTCACTCGCCCGCCGCCAGACCCCCGGCTCGGGAACTCCTTGGTCGATTAGTGCTCAGATCCAAAAGATCCGCGCGGTCGTGGAGACCTAGGCCTCAAACCAGAGCTGCACGCTTGCGAAAGGATCGAACGCCTTCGCGATTGGTGCAACGATCGGAGCAGTGTTTGCGCGAGTGGTTGCGACTCACGTCGATGAAAACATCGCGGCAATCATCGGCCGAGCAGACGCCGAAGCGGTCGACACCATGCCGGACGACCAATTCGGCGAGTCCCATGGCCAGGACCGCGCCAAACCAACCGGCGACATCGTTGCGGCGGGGGGCCACGTGCATGTGTGGTCCGGCGCCATGGACGCCCACGTAGGGGATGGCCTGGGCGTGTTGGAGGATCCGGTTGATCCTCTCGGCGGCCTCGGCACCGGTCTTGGCTTCAAACACCTCGCGGACCCGTTGACGGAGTTGGCGCATGGGGACAAGGTCGGCTTCGACCGCCCGGGGTGACTCGCACATCTCCGGTCGATCCAGAAACTCGCCGAGCTGGGTGAGGTCGAGGGTGTCGGTCCCGTCCATCACATCGAGGGTGTTGACGAGGTCCTCAGCCAGTTGGAGGGGAACATCGGTGTAATGAGAGAAATTCAATTGACGCCTTACGGATACTTCGATAGTATGTAAGTAGTTATACAGGGTATGGGCCTTACCGTCAATACCTAATGCTTGACCGAGAATCGAGACCACGAGATGTGCGCAATCGGAACCGTGACCTTTATGTTCATCGACATCGAGGGCTCCACCCAACTGGTGGAGAGGATCGATGGTGACTTCGCCGATGTGCTCGACGACTTCTACAAGCTCGTGGCAGCGGCTACACAGGCTCGCCAGGGACGCGTGGTGGAGACCGACGGCGATGGCGTCTTCGCTGTATTCAAAGATCCGGCTGCCGCCTTGGAGGCGTCGGTCGAGGTGCAGCGTCGTCTGGCAATGACGCCCGTTTCACATGGAGTTCGGCTGCGTGTCCGGATAGGACTTCACATCGGCAACGCCGTGGCAGCCTCGGGGAGCTATGTGGGTCGCGAGGTTCATCGCGCCGCCCGGATCTCGGACGCCGGTCACGGGGGCCAGATCGTCATGTCCTCCGCCATCAAGAGTGAACTGGGCGATGCCCTCTGCTCTTTGGATTGGCAGACCCGCGATCTCGGCACATACCTGCTCAAGGGATTGTCCCGTCCCGAACAACTCTTCCAGCTCGAGGTCCCCGGCCTTGAAGTTGAGTTTCCCGGTCTCCGGGCCGAGCCCGTAATGACGGACATCGATCTGGCGGCTTACACCCACCTTCTCTAGAGTAAGCAGCTATCACGCTGATGGACCTTACAGATCGACCTATGCTTGCGAGAGGAGGTGACAGCATGAGAGCCCTCTTTTTCCTGTTTGCACAGGCCGTTGCGGCCAGCGCAGCCGCTGACGAGAGAGATGGTGAGGTGCGCCGGGAAGCGTGATGGCGCCCGACCAATCAGCATCGTTCAAGTCAACGTCGTTTCGCCGGGGCCTCAGAGACACCCTCCCGCTGGTACCGCCCATAGCGGTTTTCGGAGCCGTCTTTGGGGCCCTGGCCATTCAGGCGGGCCTGACTCCGTGGTTGGCCTTCCTGTGTTCCCTTGTGGTC
>JAICND010000121.1 GCA_025929005.1 Acidimicrobiia bacterium | reverse complement strand
CGGGATGACAGGGTTTGAATCCACTATCGGGCTTGAGATCATTGAGGCAAATGCCAGCAAGGTCGTGGGCGAGATCAAAGTCCTTGATCACCACCTGCAACCGTATGGAATGGTCCACGGAGGGGTCTTCTGCTCCATGATCGAGACCCTCGCTTCGTACGGAGCCGCCATTTGGGCCAACGATCAGGGATGGTTCGGGGCGGTTGGTCTCTCCAACGCCACCGATTTTCTGCGTGCCACTCGGAAGGGAACCCTCCGTGCTGAAGCAGTTCCGGTTCACCAGGGTCGGAACCAGCAGATCTGGCAAGTCGTCGTTACCCGCTCGGACGACGGGAAGGTGGTGGCCCGAGGTCAGGTGCGGCTCCACAATGTCGTCGAAGCCGGTGACGTCGGCTCTCCAACTCCGGCGTGACAGCTCAAGGGCCGCTGCCCCGACTCGTCCTTGCCTCCGAATCACCGCGACGGCGCCAGCTGCTCGAATCGCTCGGTCTCACCTTTGAAGTTTTGGCCCCCGATGTAGATGAGTTGCGCTTTCCCGATGAAGAACCCCACGACTACGTAGAGCGGGTCGCGCGAGCCAAGGCATCTGCGGTCGCCGCCCCGGGGGTTTTGGCGGTCGGGGCCGATACCACCGTTGTGGTTGAGGGCCATGTCCTCGGCAAGCCGGGTCATCCGGAAGAGGCGAAAGCCATGCTGCGGAGACTCTCCGGAAAAACCCACGAGGTCCTGACCGCGGTAGCGGTGGCCAGGACGTCCGATAGCCTGGAGATGTGGTCAGAGGTCTCCTCGTCCCTCGTCAAGTTTCTCATCATGACTGAAGAAGAAATCGACGAATACGTGAAAGGAGGCGAGCCGATGGATAAGGCCGGCGCCTACGCCCTCAACGGTGAAGCGGCCATCTACATCGAATCGATCCAAGGCAGTCCCACCGGAGTGATCGGCCTCCCTCTCCACACGCTGGCGCGGCTCTTCCGCCGGGCGGGGTTCGACCTGCTCTCGTTCCAATGAAACGGTTCGCCCCACCTCTCCTCGTGTTGTTGGTCGCCTGTGGAGGCAACGGAGCAACGACTACTACCGGCGACCCCTCCACCACAACTACTAGCTCCACGACCACTACCACCACCACGGCGAGTACAACTGCTGCCACCACAACGACCACCGCGGCGCCTGACCCCGGAGTTCCGGTAGTTGCCAGTCGATTCGGTGTCATGGGTTGGTGGGACGGCGACTCGTGGGTACCTGGTGATGGCAGCGTCGAGATACCGCTTACGGGCGGCGAGCAATTTCAGGTGGTGTTGCTAGACGAGCCGATCACCAGCGCTACCGGCTCTTCTCTGGGGATCTGTGAACCGATCGGGACACCCTTGCTCGACTTTGACCCCCCGCTGCCCGCTAGCGCTCAGGGACCGGGTGGGATAGCAATCATTGCCGGTTGGGACGTCCGTCCACATGACGTGACTCTGGTAGCTGCCGTTCCCCCGGAACATGTTGATGCCGTGGCTCAATTCCTCAGCAATCGCGGCATCGACGATCCTGATCCCAACATCGAACAAGTGGTCGTCACTGACATCGAGGGCGACGCCGTCGCCGAGGTCCTGATCGTCGTGAACCGGCTCCCTGAGGATCTCTTTGGCGGGCCCGGCGACTACAGCGCGGTGCTACTGCGCAAGCAGATCGAAGGCGTTTGGCAGACTGCCGAACTTGCATTCGACGAGCCGGAAGATGAGAGCCCTTACATCCTCAAGCACGTCGTGGCGGCGATGGCGGACCTGAATAGCGATGCCCGCATGGAGATAGTGATCGACTCCTATTACTACGAAGGAGCGGGAACGGTCGCGTTTGAATACGTCAACGATGATCTTGGACCCCAAGAGGCAATCGGCGGCGGCTGCGGGGCCTGATGCTGCTGGCCGAGGTTGTCGCCGTTTCGGCCGGCGTTACCGCCACCCCCTCTCGTAAGGCGAAGATCAGTCAACTAGCCGGGTTGCTCAAAGGCCTCGAACCCCACGAGATTCCGATTGCGGTCGGGTTTCTATCGGGTGAGGTACGGCAAGGTCGGATTGGAGTGGGCTACGCGTTCGCCTTTGGAATAGAAGTGACCCCGGCGGTTGAGACTTCGCTCACAATCGCCGAAGTCGACGACACGCTGGCCGCCATTCCCACCGTCACCGGTTCCGGATCGCAGGTGCGTCGCGCCCGGATGCTGGAGGGAATGTTTGCCCGCGCCACCGCCCCGGAGCAGGAGTTCCTTCGTCGGCTTCTCACCGGTGAACTCCGTCAGGGGGCGCTCGAAGGCATCATGGTGGAGGCGGTCGCTGCGGCCTTCGCCGTGGCGCCCGCCGCCCTCCGCCGAGCACTCATGTTGCAAGCCGACTTGGGAGCGGTGGCAGCAATCGCGGCCCAAACTGGTGAGGCCGGTCTGGCGGACATCGGGCTCCAGGTGCTCTCACCCCTCAAACCCATGCTGGCTTCTCCTGCCGCGTCGATCGAAGAGGCCGTATCCGGGCTCGTGTCGGTGGAGTGGAAGCTAGACGGTGCCCGCATCCAGGTGCACCGAGACGGGTCCAAGGTTCGGGTGTTCACGCGCAACCTCAATGACATCACCGACCGCCTGCCCGAAGTGGTAAGCGTGGTCCTCGCCCTGGATGAGGAGACTGTTGTGCTGGACGGGGAGGCGATGGCTTTACGTCCCGATGGCACCCCCCAGCCATTTCAGGAGACCATGAGCCGATTTGGAACCGAGGAGAGAGCATTCGCCGAGGTTCCCCTCTTCCCGTTCTTCTTTGATGTCCTCCACGTGGCCGGCGAAGACCTCATCGATCGCCCCTTACACGAGCGGCTGACCCGTCTCGACGCCATCGTTCCCGCTGAACGCCTCATTCCCAGGCTGTCCACTGCTGACCCGGTCGAAGCTGGGCGATTTCTCGACGAAGCGATGGAGGCACGTCAGGAAGGAGTGATGGTGAAGGACCGTGGCTCGCTGTATGAGGCCGGTCGCCGCGGCAAGTCTTGGCGAAAAGTCAAACCGGTTCACACTTACGACCTGGTAGTGCTCGCGGTGGAGTGGGGTCACGGCCGCCGGGAAGGCTTCCTTTCCAACATCCACCTGGGGGCCCGTGATCCGGCGACGGGCAAGTTCGTGATGGTCGGAAAGACCTTCAAAGGAATGACAGACGAGATGCTGGCCTGGCAGACGACACGATTCCTTGACCTTGAGGTCAGCCGCGACAGGTGGGCGGTTTATGTGCTTCCCACGCAGGTGGTGGAGGTGGCGATCGACGGGGTTCAGGCGAGCTCGCGCTACCCGGGTGGAGTTGCTCTACGGTTCGCCCGGGTCAAGAGGTACCGCGACGACAAGGACCCTCAGGAGGCCGACACAATCGACACGCTGCGAAGCCTCCTACAGGAGTCGTGAATCTGCAACGCCGGGAAGCCAGCGGCGTAGCAGTGCTCGTCCCGATAGGCCCAGGACGGCGCCGAAGACAGCGTGGGAGAACGCCGAGATGGTCGCAAATTCCGCCAGGGCCGTGACCCGGAGCCAGTTCGGATACAGGGTGAGCTGAAACAGCTCCAGGAACAGACCCCACGAGATCCCGGTTACGACCGCGCTGGAGGCAGATCTATTGCCCTCCTGACCGAAGAGGGCGACATAGGCCAGCCCGAAGCAGATCCCGTTGACCAGGTGCAGTCCGGTGCCGGCCAGCACCAGATGAGTCGTTCTGGCTCCTTCCCCCAGCAGTAGAAGTCCGAAGATCCTGATCGCCTCGAAAGGGTTGAAAGGTGAGGGGTCGAGTTGACTGAGAAGGGCACGGGCGCCGTCGTAGGCGAGGGTGGCGACCAGCCCCGCCGTTACGCCCGCCAACGCAACACGGAGTTGTTGTTGCCGGTCTCGATTGTCGGCCCGTACCAACGAAACGGTTAGGACTCCACCCAGGATTGTGGCCGTGGAGAGCAGACCCAGGGGGAGGGAGACGCTTAGGAGAATGTTGGCGAGGAGCGCGATCCCGCTGAAGAGCGCCGCCCCTCCGAGCGCAGCACGAGTCACTACAGAGCGGGCAAGCGCTCGAAGGCGTCAGCCATGGAGCGGTAGGCCTTGGTGATTCGGGCAACATCCTCATCATCGGGAAGGCCGCGTCCCTCGCCTACGGCCGCCTGGCGTTGGGCGATATCGGCGTCGCCGAGGCCGGCCGTGCGAGCGAAGTTCGTTTCTTCTGCCGCCAGGCGTTCAAAGGCTTCAGGCGGAATGGATCCGCTGGGGTTG
This sequence comes from Acidimicrobiia bacterium, assembly GCA_025929005.1. Classification (GTDB taxonomy): domain Bacteria; phylum Actinomycetota; class Acidimicrobiia; order Spongiisociales; family ZC4RG35; genus JAICND01. The sequence goes on along the minus strand of JAICND010000121.1, from coordinate 1,290 downwards.
AAATCGTCGGCTAGTTGCCACACTCGTTCTATCGCATCCGAGGTCTGTCGCAGAGCCGGAGCCATGGCCTTCTTATGGCGGACCACTGCAGCCGCCTGCTTGGCCATCCACGCCTGATCCTTTGCGGCTTTGGCGCCTCCGTACCTATCGAAGGAGACAACCGCTGCTTGACCATGGGCCAAGTAGGCGAGGTGGGACTCCCAGGCCGTGGCAATCGCGGTGCTCATCTCGGCTCCGAGGATTGCACCGAACGGCACCGTCGGGGTCGACAGTGGCGATGCTTCCGCTATTTCTGTGAAGTCGGCGCGGGGAGGGTCGTCCCCCAACTGTTCGGAGATCTTGTTGGAAGAGTCGAACATCCACGAGAGAAGGCGACCTACCAGGTTCTTCTGGATCGATAGCTGCTTAGTGCCCGGGGCTTTGGAGAGGAGGTCGGTTGCCTTGCGGGCCTTGGCGATCGGGTCCTTGTCCTTGGGGGTGTTTTTGTGCTTGTTCATCATCGCCGCCCCGCCCGCTCCAGCCGCTCCGGCGGCGGCGGGCCATGGGGCCGGATAACAGTCGGTCCGACTCGAACAGTTGTCGGCAATTGCCGTGCTCGGAACCATGAGAAGTAACAGAAAGGTCCCGGCCACGAGGAGCCCGGTCACCGCGGGTGCCGGCTGGGCCGGTGGGCGACCGGGCTTCTCCTCACCTATGAAGAACTCGTAGACGACCATCACCACCCCCTGAGCGAGGACGATGGGGAGGAATTCAGAACCGAACGTTGTGCTGAACAACGGCACGACCACCACCGACGCCCCCAGATAGGCGAGGCCAAAGGCGACCGCAAAGCGCAGGACCCACGGGACCTTTGACAGCCGGTCCCACACGCCCGTCCGGCGTCGGAGGGCCAGACCTATCGGCTGGGCGATCAACAAAACCACCACGAGGAGGACCACGTCGAGAAGAGTCGTGATCATTCCGCCAAAGAGGGCCAGTGTGAGGAGGACCGTGAGCGGAACGATCCCGACCCGCTTGCGGGCCGAGGGGGGCTCTTCCGAGAAAAGGGGTAGTCCGCCCCCGGCGGCGAATCGCAGGTGGAGCCAGCCGGCGCCGGCTGCACCGATTGCACCGATCAGTCCCAGGACCTCACCCGCCTCCTGGACGGGTGCCACGGCGTTGTAATAGGGGCTGAAGAGGTCTGACCAGGTGAAGACCGGTCTGATCAGCATGGTCACGGCGTGGCTCCACACCCACGGCAGCACGCCACCCGCTGCGACTGCCACGGCCATGGCCCATCCACGAGAAGTT
>JAICND010000129.1 GCA_025929005.1 Acidimicrobiia bacterium | reverse complement strand
GCATGGGACCGATTCGATCCGGAGGAGGCGCGGACTCTGGTGACGCTGATCGCTCGCCAGTCCGCCGACATTTCCAGCATCGTCGATGACCTGCTCACCATCACCAGAGTCGAAGCCGGGACCATGAGCGTGCATTTGTCGGCAGTCGACGTCGTCGAACAGCTCAAGGGAACCGTCCAATCCCTGGGTCGCGAGGCCGGTCGCAGCGTTGACTTCGAAGGCAAGGCGATCGTTTGGGCCGACCCGACGCGGCTTCGACAGATAGTCCGCAACCTCGTGACCAATGCGTTTCGTTACGGAGGACCGAGGGTTCACGTCAGCGTGAGGGACTTCACAGGGCAGATTGCGATCGAGGTGCGCGACTCGGGCGGTCCCATTCCCGCCGCGCGCGTGTTGACAATGTTCGACCCCTTTGATCGCGGCGACGGCGGTCGCACTCCCAACTCTGTTGGACTCGGCCTGGCCGTCGCTCGGAGCCTGGCTCGCATGATGGAAGGCGAACTGGTCTATGCCTACGAGGACGCTGAGTCTGTGTTTCGACTCATCCTCCGCCGTCCCCCTGGCTAGATCCCAGCTCATCCAGGCGGCGTAGGAGGTAGCGACGCTCGGTTTCGTTCTGGGGCAGCTCGAGAGACATGCGGTAGGCCACGACTGCTTCGGTTCGTCGACCCAGTCGGCGCAATAGCTCCGCTCGGGCCGCGTGGAGGAGATGATGGCCCTCCAGCCGAGTATCGGTAGACAATCGATCGAGTTCCTCGAGACCCGACGAGGGTCCGTCTCTCATTGCCAGGGCGACCGCGCGGTTCAAGGCAACCACAGGTGATTTGGAAACCGCCTCGAGGAGGTCGAACCACGTCACCACTGCCTCCCAATCAGTTTCGCCAAATGACCGAGCTTCGGCGTGCGCGGCGGCAATGGCGGCTTGAATCACATACGGACCCAGCAAGGATTGTTGAAGAGCCCGTCGAACGTATCCCGCTCCCTCCGCAATGGCTTCGGAGTCCCACAAAGATCGATCCTGGTCCTTGAGAAGGACAAGGTCGCCGGCCGGGTCGACTCGGGCGTTTCTTCGAGAATGGTGCAGCAGCATCAGGCTCAACAACCCCAAAGGCTCAGCCTCGTCAGGCATGAGCTCCACGACCAGGCGCCCCAAGCGGATCGCTTCCGAGCACAACCCAGTCCTTATCAACGCGTCTCCCGAGGTGGCGGCGTACCCCTCCGTGAAGATCAGGTAGATGACCGCCAATACAGAACTGAGACGATCGGTCAAGGCATGATCAGGCGGCACTTCAAACGGAATGCCCGCAATCTTGATCTTTCGCTTCGCCCTGACCAGCCGCTGGCCCATCGTCGCCTCGGGAACCAAGAAGGCGGCGGCGATTTCCGGTGTAGTCAAACCTCCCAGAGTGCGGAGTGTCAGCGCCACCCTTGCTTCAGTGGCCAGAGCCGGATGACAGCACGCAAACATCAAACGGAGGCGGTCGTCGGTCAGAGCCGTGTCGGAGAGTTGCTCAAAGGGGTCTGGACTCATGCTGTGGTCGACCAACAGATGCTGTTTGGCCTCGAAGGTCTTCTCACGGCGAAGCCGATCGATCGCCTTGTTGCGAGCGGCAGTGATAAGCCAGGCGAGGGGGTCGCGGGGGAAACCGTCTCTTCGCCAGCGACCCAGCGCTACCACCCAAGCCTCCTGGAGTGCATCTTCGGCCAGGTCTAGATCACGAAGCTGGCGGACGAGGGAAGCTACGGCCCGGCCCCAGATCTGGCGGTAGAGCCGGGCCGCCTGGTCGTCGAAGGTGTCGGTGCTCGACGTCGTTTCAGGTTCCACCGAGTCCGGCCCGCTCCAAGATTGCCTGCTGATATTCAGCGCCTAACTCCTGGATCGGCCGCAATTCGATAGAACCGGTTCGTGACGCCGGGCAAGCCGCGGCGATGGCGATCGCCTCGTCGAGATCCTTGACTCGGAGGACGTAATAGCCCCCGAGGACCTCGGCCGTTTCTGCAAATGGTCCGTCGGTCGTAAGTACCTCTCCATCTCGGAGCCGGACCGTGGTGGCGGTCTCGGATCCTTCGAGCGCTTCGCCCGCATCCATCACCCCACGTCGCAAAAGGTCTGCGGTGTAATCGCTCCACTCATTCATCGAAGCGGCGAGCTGTTCGGGGGTCGCCTGTGATGGGTCGACGTTCGGGCCGTAGATCAGCAACAGATACCGCATGACTCTCCTTCGTTGCGTGTGTTCCCTCAAGGGGCTTTTCAAAACGAGGACGAACGATGACAGGTGATTTCGACATAGTCCACCGAGAACCGGTCGGTATGGTGACGAACGAGTGCAACCGTCGGTTTTCGTCACCGGAGGGTCAGGCTTCGTCGGAGGAGCCGTGATCCGGTCGCTCGCCGAGGATCACCAGGTGAAGGCCATGGCCCGTTCACCTACCGCCGGCGAGGTCGTCTCCAAACTCGGGGCCATTCCGATCCCTTGCTCTCTCGACGATGTCGAAGCTAGACACGTCGTGGGATCTGAAGTCGTAGTCCACTGTGCGGCCGAAGCCGGTGAGTGGGCACCCCCGGGCCGGTATTACCAAGCCAACGTAATGGGTACGAAGAGGTTGCTCGACGCGGCTCGTCAGGCCGGCGTCCGCCGTTTCGTCCACATCAGCACGGATTCGGTGCTCCTTGCCGGTATACCTCTGCGAGACGTGAACGAATCGTCCCCCCTTCCCGAGACCACGACCCATGACTATGCCGCCACTAAAGCCGAAGGAGAACTGGCCGTGATCGCAGCCAATGATCCTCCACAGTTCGAGACCGTGGCCATCCGGCCGTGTCTGGTGTGGGGCCCCGGTGACACCACCATCCTCCCCGAGATCAAGGAGATGGTGGCCAAGGGTCAATTCCTCTGGCTCAGCGGAGGACGCCAGACCATCAGCACGACGAACATCGAAAACCTAACAGCCGGGATCCGGCTGGCCATGAACGGACAATGTTCGGGCGAGGTCTTTTACATCACCGATGAGGAACCGGTCCAGATGCGGGCATTCCTCGGCGGGTACCTGGGCGCCAACGGTGTTGATCTTCCCGATCGCTCCTTCCCGGCACCGGTGGCGGCAGCGGCGGCCCGGGTGATCGAGGGAATCTGGCGGAAGTTGCGGCCAGGTCAGAAGCCTCCTCTCACCCGTCTCGCGGTGGAGATGCTCTCCCTGGACCACTACATCACCACGGACAAGGCCCGCCGCATTCTCGGTTACCAGCCCATCGTGACAATCGAGTCGGGTTTCGAGGCCATCAGGTCAGCGTCTCCCTGAGGTCGGTTTCGGCTGATTAGCCCGCTCACCGCGGGCAGCCAAAGTGGCCGTTTCTGTCACGCGCCGGGATCTCGTCTCAGGTCGCTTGGCCTGGACGATCCACGCCAGAATCGCCCGCTTGACGGACTTGGGAAATGCCTCCCAATGCTCAGCGGAGCCAGGGTTAGCCGCGAAGGCTGCGGCGAGATCGTCGGGGACGACCAGATCCTCCACGGCGTCGAGGAGTTGCCAGGTCCCGTCCGCCTTGGCCGCCTCGATCACCTTGCGGCCGGCGGGAGCCATGCGACCTTCGCGTTCGAGCTGCTCGATGCGTGCTTTGTTGGTGCGCGCCCAGCCGCTACCAGGACGACGGGGCGAAAACCACTGCATCGCCCTCTCCTCGTCGAGTCGGATGCCCTTGCTATCGATCCAGCCGAAACGCAAGGCCTCAGAGACCATGTCGTCATAGGCGATCGACGGCTTTCCGGTGGTCTTGGTCCAGGAGACCAGCCAGACCCCCTCCTGGCGACCATGATTCGCTTCCAGCCAGTCGGCCCATTGTTCGACCGTCTCAATCAGAACCCGCTCGCCCCCACTCACTCGCTCGGTCAAGCAGGCGCCCCGGCCTTGGGTCGGCTGACGCCAACACCTCCCTGGGTGTCGGCCCCGTACTTCTCGATCTCTGCCGCTAGGTCAAGACGCCGCGAAGTGGGAGATGTGTCGGGACCGAGACGGTCGGCGGGAACCAACCAGCTGATCTCGAACTCGATCCCATCGGGATCCTTGCCGTAGAGCGCTTTGGTGCTGCCGTGATCGGTGGCGCCCACAAGTGCCCCGGCTTCGGAGAGCACCCTGGCCAGTCGCTCCAGGTCAGCGAGGGTGTCTACCTCCCAAGCCAGGTGGTAAAGGCCCACGGCGCTGCGTCCTGCAGGCGAGTCGGCCGCGGCGGCACCGATCGAGAACAATCCGAGATCGTGGTCATTGGTCGAACCCTCCGCCTGGAGGAAAACCCCTCCTGGAAAGGCCATTGGAAGAGCGCGAAAACCGAGCTTGTTGGTATAGAACTCGGCCGAACGATTGGCATCTCGAACGTATAAGACGGCGTGATTGAGGCGGTTGATAGGCATGCGTGATCCTTCGTTGACTTGTCAGTCCAACCTGCTGGGACCACGCCTCATTCCGGTAGGAGGTGCCTGGCGATGACAAATAGGTTCTTTGGTGTCTGGCCTTCGACCCCCACCTTCTTTGGCGCGACAGCTCTTAAAACGATCGGTCAGCTGACCAAGAAGCTCTGGGGCGACGGTGACGCGCCAAAGAGGCGCTCAAAGCGTTAGCGCCGGAGGGTCGTACTTCGGCTGGTAGAGCATGACCTCGGGGCCACCGGGAATCTGGAGTTGGATAGCCAGACCGAACTCGAGGTCGGTCACCTCTCCAGCGAACCTTGCCCCCCGGTCTCTCAGCTCAGCGACGGTCGCCTCGATATCGTCGCAGACCAGCGAGATCTCGTGCTTCTGTTCCGTCGACCAATCTCCCTGCGAGGTGGGATGCACCCCCAGCTCTGAGGGGCCCGACTTGAAGATGAGCCAGCCTCCCCCGGTATCGATGTTGGGCCATCGCAGAACGTCGCTGAAGAACGCACGAGCCGCTTCGGCGTCGTCGGCATATATCAGGGAGTGCAGTGCGGTGATCATTTGTATGAAGATACCGGCATGATCGCTCCCGGCGACCTTAGGCATGGCGACGTAGCATCCAGTGATGGACCAACGACCACGAAAAGGAGCCGGTGGCACCCGAGGCGGAGTGGGGGCTTTCCTGCTGGGAGCGGCCATGACCATCGCCGGCGGCTATCTGCTCCTTACGTCACTGCACGTGGTCAACGGTTTCGGCGGTGGATTGTTCGGCTTCGGAGGGTTCCGGGTGACGGGTGGCATGATCATGATCGTCTTCGTGATCGGAATCGGAATCGTCTTCTACGACTCGACCAAGTGGTACGGATGGGCCCTGGCGGGAGGCTCACTGCTAGCTCTGATCGTCGGCACCATTGCCAGTGTTCGTTTCTCGTTTGACGGCATGACGGCATTTGATTTCATCGTGATCCTGATTCTCCTCTTTGGAGGCATCGGGCTGGTCCTCCGCTCGGTCAAGGAAAGCCCCGCGTAGCTACGCCGGTCCTCG
>JAICND010000498.1 GCA_025929005.1 Acidimicrobiia bacterium | reverse complement strand
GGCGGGTTCAAGTCGTATTCCACGCTGTTCGGCACCGAGAGCTACGGCCTTGCCGACTGGGTGTCCGCCGGCGGCCTCTACCGATGCGACCAGCCGGAGAAAACGATCCGAGTCGTCGTCACTAATGAAGGCGGTAAGAGTCATGGCGCCTGTCGTGAGCGTTCCGGTCTTGTCGAGAAGCACCGTGTCGATGGCCTGGGCCCGTTCGAATACCTCTGGATTCTTGAAGAGAATGCCGAGCTCGGCTCCCCGGCCGCTCCCGACCATGATGGCGGTAGGGGTGGCGAGTCCGAGCGCACAGGGGCAGGCGATAATCAACACGGCGACCGCCGCCCGAACGGCTTCGGTGGCAGCATTGCCAAGGAGGAGCCAGACGATCAGCGTGCCGATGGCGATGAGGATCACGATCGGGACGAAAAACGCCGAGACCCGATCCGCCAGGCGCTGAACCGGCGCCTTGCCTGCCTGGGCCTCCTCGACCAACGAGACAATCCTGGCGAGCGCCGTATCTTCACCTACCGCGGTCGCTTTCACGACCAGCAAGCCGTTCTGGTTGACGGTCGCCCCCAGCACCGCCTCGCCTTCTCCCTTTTCCACGGGGATCGACTCCCCAGTGAACATCGACTCGTCAAGGGCGGATTGGCCCTCCAGGATGATGCCATCGGTGGGGATGCGCTCACCGGGTCGAACCACCATCGAATCGCCTGGCAAGAGGGAGTCGGCGCTGACGTCGCGTTCCTCCCACCTGTCGCCGGCCCTGACCCGGATCCGGGCCTGGTGGGGGCGCAATTCAAGCAAGGAGACAAGAGCACGCGAGGCGCGACCCTTGGCCCGAGCCTCCAGGGCCCGACCCAGGGTGATCAACGTGACAATGATCGCCGCCGTCTCGAAGAAGACGTCGTTGTGGGTGAAGAGAGCCCAAACCGACCACGTGTAGGCCGCCAACGACCCCACCGAGATCAGCGTGTCCATGTTCGCTTGGAGATGGCGGGCCTGCTTCCAGGCGACAACGTGAAACTGGGCGCCAACCCACAAGACGACTGGTGTTGCCAGGGCAAGTTGAAGCCAGCGGCTCCAGTCGGCCGTGTGCCCGGCCATGGCGAGAAGGAGCAGCGGGGCCGACAGCACCGCTGCCACAAGGAATCGTCGCCACTGCAGACCCTCGTTGTCGTCGTGCATGTGACTGGCGTGGGAGTGATCGGCGGCATCGGCGACCTTGAGGTCGTAACCGATTTGCTGAACCGCGGCGCGAACGCCGGCCACATCGATGCCGGAGTGAGCCCGCACCCGAGCCTTCCCGCTGGCGAAGTTGACGCTCGCCTGGTCGATTCCCGGGTGGGAGGAGAGGGCGCGTTCAACTCTGACTGCGCACGAGGCGCAGGTCATGCCTTCTACGTCGAAGGCGATGTTCTCTTGGGCCCGATCGGTCAGCGGGCCACCTCGTATCCAACGCCGGCCAAGGTGTCGACGATCTCGTCGAGGCTCACCGAGGTCTCGTCAAACGAGAGGGCGACGGTCTTGGCGGGGATATCGACGCTGGCGGCACCCACCCCCGATATTTGAGCGAGGGCTTGCTCAATGGTCATTTTGCAGTGATCGCAGGAGATGTCGGGGACAGAGAGAATCTGATCGGTCATGGCAATTTCCTTATCTAGTGGCTCGGTCCGGTGACCGCAGCCGTGTATTTGAGGGTTTCCATCAACTCGTCGACGATCTCGACCGATCGGCCCTCTTCGACTGCGTGGATG
>JAICND010000541.1 GCA_025929005.1 Acidimicrobiia bacterium | reverse complement strand
CTCACCCTGATCCTCTCGATAACGTTTCTAGCTTCGCCCATAACCCTGTTCGGCCAGACGCCGACGATGGTCGAGGTCGAATCGGGCGAAGAGGAAGACGACGCCCCCGTCGAGCGAGTCGCCAGGTTGAGCTTTCTCGAAGGCGACGTATCATTCCTGCGAGCAGGCGTAAACGAATGGGTAGCCGCCGCAGAGAACCTGCCGCTTTTTACCGGCGATCAGGTCTATACCGGTCGCGGCGCGCGAGCAGAGGTGCAGCTTGGACGCGGCAATTATGTGAGGCTGTCGGAGAATACCGCGCTGACCATCTCGGAGCTTTCGCACACCGGCGCACAGCTAGAGATAACTGAGGGCATCGCGTTGATTCGCCTCGAACGGTTCGGGACGGCGTTCTCCCGGTTTGAGGTCGACACTCCCAATGCCGCGATGGTCCTCGAACAGGACGGATTTTACAGGGTCGAGGTCCGGGGCGAAGACGAGTCCGAGATCATAGCGCGTCGCGGCTCTATGGAAGTCACGACTACAGACGGCAGCTTCCGCGTCCGCGAAGGGAACCGCCTGCTGGTCAACACCGGCTCGAACGGACGGTTGGAGCTGGCATCCGCCGATTCATTCGACAACTGGGACCAGTGGAGCAACGACCGCGATACGACTATCGCTACCGCAACAGGCGCGTCGTCATCTTCATTCAGTTACCTGAACATTATCGAGACGACTTTCAACTGTTTCTACGGTGCGAGCGAGCTTGCGAACTACGGTCACTGGATAAATGACAGCTCGTATGGTTCGTGCTGGGTTCCGAGGGTGAGCGCCGGATGGGCTCCCTACCGCCACGGCCAGTGGCTGTGGGTTCCGAGAGTCGGCTGGACATGGCTTGCGAGCGAGAGGTGGGGATGGGCGCCTTACCACTACGGGCGCTGGGCCTTCCTGCCCGGTGCAGGCTGGGCATGGGTTCCTGGCCTCAGAGCCGGGTCATATTCTTACCGACACTCTTACTATCAATGGCGGCCCGCGCTGGTCTACTTCTTCAACTATCCGTCATCGCGCGGCAGCTACATCGGCTGGTATCCGCTCCATCCGGGCGAGCGATGGCGCAGACCGGACCGTCATAGAAGACCGGGCGATCATTCGCACCTGCAATATCCAATCGCGGGAAACGGGAATCGCAGGCCAGACGGAGACGGGTCGAGATGGCGGCGTCCAAGGGTCAGAGACGGCGTGACCGTTTTGCCGGTCGAGGGATTCACAAGACCCGATAGGGCGAGCACTCGTCCTTCCGCTCCGGGCCGCGATGAAGGCCAGTGGCTTGATCGCGGGGCGAGAGCGGGGCTCCCCGAAATCACCCCCACGACCGAAGCGGCGGCCCCGGCCTGGCGCGGAAGCGATTCACGGCCCGGCCCCGCGAGAAGTTTTGCGCCGCCCGTTGAAGTTATGAACCGCCCCGTCGTCACGCGCAATCGCCCTGCCGACCCGCAGGTGGCGACGAGCGCGCCCCGAGAGCGCAGGCTGGTGGCCCCTCGCAAGGACCGGGCCCGTATCGATGTG
>JAICND010000375.1 GCA_025929005.1 Acidimicrobiia bacterium | reverse complement strand
ATGCAGCCATTCGCCGCGACTATCGCAACCGGCCCCAGGTCGACGAAATCATTCGGACCGTCAAGACCCCGGTCCAGGTGGCGGGTGGGATCCGGTCCGACCAGGAGATCCAACGTCTGGTGGATGCCGGCGCCTGGCGGCTGGTGATGGGAACCGCCGCCATCGAGAACCAGAACATGGTGTGGGAGGCGTGCCGCGACTATCCCGACAAAATCGCCGTTGCCGTCGATGTACTTCCCGACGGGGAAGTGGTCACTGGTGGCTGGACGGGGCATTCGGGTCGTTACCTGGAAGAGGTGCTGGTAGAGATGTCGTCGGCAGGCGCAGCAGCCTTTCTGGTGGGTGAGGCCCGACGCGATGCTTTGACGGAGCCACCGGGATTCGCCGTATTGGCCGATGCCCTCGCCGCCGTTGAGGAACCCGTCATCGCCTCGGGAGGCGTCAGAGATCTGGGCGACCTCACCACGCTGGTTCGGCTCCGGGTGGGTACAAGGCAATTGGCAGGCGTGGTCGTGGGTCGCGAGGTCACGGCCGGTCGCTTCACAATTGCCGAGGCCCGCAAGGTGGTCACGGGAGAATCGCCGTCGCGGCCTCCCGGCCGGGTCGAGGGTCTACGAGGCTTGCTGCGAATCTGTGACTTCAGGCGCTCAGTCGATTTCTACGAACAGATCCTTGGTTTCCGGCGGCTGACCGGATGGGAGCGCGAGAGCGGTTCGGGAGCGGTGCTGGAAGCTGCGGGTGGGGAGACTCTCGAGTTGCTCGGCCCTCCGGCCGGCATGACCTGGCCGCGGCCAACCGGAGTGGAGCTCGGGTTCTTTGTCGAAGACATCCAGGCCTGGCACGACCACCTGACTGCGAGCGGGGTTCCCATCACCCGTGAGCTCAAAATGGAAGCTTGGGGTGACACCGTCTTTGGAGTCGACGACCCCGATGGAGTCCGGATCTGGTTTGGCCAGACTCGTTGAGATTCTGTCTCACGACTCACGTCTTGCTATCTGGCGGGCTACGAACTCATTCCACGTTTCGCCCTCACCGCGGTTGGGAGTGAGATTGGCTCCGGCTCGCAGGGCAGCACCGACCAACCCCGGGCGGTTGTAGCCGATCACCCTGCGCCCCGATCCGCTCGCAGTCACGACCGATCTGGCCAGCTCGGTCGCTTCGTAGGCGAAAGCACCGCCGAGATCGTCGAGTCGACCCTGAAGCCGACCGTCGACCGCGTCCGCCAACCGGCGCGCCATCTCCATTGGATCCAGCACCTGATATCGGGTCGCCGCCGGCACGAAGAGGAAAGGATTGCGACTCGGTCGCGAGTACCAGCCCCAGATGAGCTGGTGAAACTGGGTGGCGCGCAGGATCGCCCATGTTCTCGCTGTAGCCATGACCGCGTGTTCGCAGATCGTCTTGGCCTTGTAGTACGGGGTGGGAATCAGGTCGCAGCCGACGATGCTCGGAACTACTAGATGTGCGTCCGAGGGAGCCATCTGGTCGAGAAGGCGAAGACCACCGACGTCGACCAAGTCAGGTCGGCGAGGATCCGTGGCCGAATGCACGATCGCCTCGACCCCGCCCACAGCAGAATCCAGACCCTCGCCGGTGGCCAGGTCAACGGTTACGTAACGGATGGTGGCAATCGAGTCCGGAGAGCCCCGGCTGGTGGCGGCTAAAACCTCGTGGCGGCGACGGGCCAACTCACCAACCAGACGACGACCAAGGGTGCCGGTGGCACCGGTGACAAGAACCCTCAGGTCCGCACCACCGTCCGGCTCTGCTCACGCATGTACTGGCGGAGATACCACGGCCCCCCACCGCCGGTCCCCGAAGTCCCTGATCCTTTCCAACCGCCAAAGCTCTGGACGTCAGGCCAAGCCCCAGTGGTGGCACCGGCCCTCCGGTTGACATACGTCACCCCGGCCTGGATGGTGTCGAAGAACCGATCGATCTCGGCCTCGTCACCGGCGAAGATCCCGGCCGTAAGCCCAAACTCCGTGTCGTTGGCCCGCTGCAAGGCCTCGTCGAGGGAGTCGACGGGCATCACCGACACAAACGGAAGGAAGAGCTCTCTCTTCCAGATCCATGAACTTTCGGGAGCGGTAACCACGGTGGGTGTAACGAAGTTGCCTCGGGCTAACTCGCCGTCATCGAGGACCTCGCCGCCAGCCAGCACCTCTCCACCGCTGTTCTTGACCTCGGTCACGGCCTCCTGGAATCGTTTCACCGCACCCGCATCGATGACCGGCCCCATGTAGACGTCGGGTTCGATCGGGTTACCGACCTTGATAGCCTCGGCGCGAGTGACGAGGCGATCAAGGAAGTCGTCGTAGACGGCTCGTTCCACGTAGACCCGTGAGTTCGCTGAGCACTTCTGACCGCTGAAACCAAACGCTGCCCGCATCACCCCTTCGGCCGCCACGTCGAGATCGGCCGAAGCGGTGACGATGGCAGGGTTCTTGCCTCCCATCTCACACACAGTCGGCTTGGGGAATTCGGTGGCGAATCCCTTGTAGATCCCCATGCCGACGTCATGAGAACCGGTGAAGGTGATGCCCGCCACGTCGGGATGCTCGGTGAGGGCCTTGCCAATCACCGCACCGGTGCCCGTGACGATGTGGAAAGCGGCGGCCGGGATCCCCGCCTCCCACAACACTCTGCCTAGTT
>JAICND010000210.1 GCA_025929005.1 Acidimicrobiia bacterium | reverse complement strand
GATTCGTCGACTGGGACCTGGCCAGCATGCAGGGTGACCTGGTCCTGATGGTCAGGGGGGAAGAGTCCGCCGTCGCCGCAATAGACGCAGCCTTCAGCTTCAGCGGTTGACCTGATGGTGCTCGGGCGGGCAGGCGCTCCCCAGACCAGGTACGCCGAGTCCAATCTCGGATATGTCGGCTATCAGGTTTTCGGCAGCGGTGAGCGAGACATCATGTTCATTACCGGCGCCATCAGCAACCTCGACGCCATCTGGGACGAACCGTCGGCGGCTCGCTTCTTTGATCGGCTGAGCCGCCTGGGCCGTGTCATCCGCTACGACATGCGCGGCTCAGGGGTGTCGGATCCGGTTCCGGGTCGCAACATGTGGATGACGATCGAGGACAACGTCGACGATGTCCGCGCCGTGCTCGACACGGCCGGTTCGAACCAGACTGTCGTCTACGGTGATACCGAGGGCAGCCTGTCGGCGATCATGCTGGCCGCGGTCGACCCGGCACGTGTCAGCGCCCTCATCCTGGTCAACGCCGTCCCCCACCTCGAGAGGGCCGACGACTACCCGATCGGTGCCACGCCAGAGGCAGCCGAAGCTCTATCGAGACAGTACGTCGCCCAGCATGGAACCACCGGCGACATGTTGGAACTGACCGCACCGAGCGTTGCCAATGACCCGCGCTTTCGCAGTTGGTTCACCCGATATCAGCGACTGTCGATACCGCTCGGGCTCGTCAAGACCACCTTTGATTGGTTCGCAGAGGTGGACGTGCGCGCCGCCTTGCCTCTCATCACGGCTCCGACGTTGATTCTGGCGCGACGCGAGGCGCGATTCCACAGGGCAGCCTTTGGCGAGTACATGGCCCAGCACATCCCGGGTGCGGAGTTTCACCTCTTGGAGGGAGCAGACACCCTTCCCTTCCACGCCGGCGACTTCGGACCGACTCTCGACCAGGTCGAGGCATTCCTGACCGGGAAACAAGCGGACGTCCGCGGCGACCGGATCCTCGCCACTGTGCTGTTCACGGACATAGTGGGCTCAACCGCCTTGGCCTCCTCGATGGGTGATCAACGCTGGCTTGACCTGCTCGAGACTCACAATCGCATCGTCCGTTCACAACTCGATCGATTCCGGGGCCGTGAGGTCAAGATGACCGGCGATGGCTGTATCGCCACTTTTGACGGTCCGGCCAGAGCGGTGGCCTGCGCCGTCGAAATCGTTGAGCAGGTAGCCGCTATCGGCCTCGACCTCCGCGCCGGGATTCACACTGGGGAAGTTGAACTCCGCGGTGACGACATCGCCGGGGTTGGCGTCCACATCGCCTCGCGGGTGATGAGCCAGGCCGAGACGGGTGGGATCCTCGTGTCGGGAACGGTCAAGGACCTGGTCGTAGGTTCGGGCATCGAGTTCGCCTCCTGCGGCACCTTCGATCTCAAAGGGGTGCCCGGAGAGTGGCAGCTATTCCAACCCAAGATCCGTTGATGGTGAGAGGAGCTAGTCCATGAAACACCGCCGCCTGGTGATGCTGATCGTCTTGATGCTGCTGTTGGCGGCCTGTGCGGCCGGAGCCAACCCGGAGGTTGGGACCGCCCCCGAAGGAGAAGCTGTCGTGGGCTTTTGGCTAGGCCTCTGGCATGGAGTGATCGCACCGGTCACGTTCATCATCTCCCTGTTCACCGACAACGTGAACTTCTACGAAGTTCACAACAACGGCAATTGGTACGACTTTGGTTTCGTACTCGGAGCCGGCATCCTGTTTGGTGGGCGCATATGGGGTCGGCGTCGCAACAAGGGATGACGGGTCTAACGCGATCCGGCGGCAAATTGGTCCATCGTGCAATCTTGCGGTCTCTTGTCATCGCGAAATTCGATAAACGCGGGAGCCCGGAGCCGTTCGGCATCGGTCAGCTGCCGGTATTCGACCTTCGCCACCAGAGTCGGGGGAACCCATCGGGCTTTGCGTAGCTCGGGACGGCTCTTGATGACTTGGGAGCCGAAGGGGGCGGGAACTTCCCCCAACACCTTGAGACGACGCAAGGCATCATCAAGCGAGCGCTGATTGAAGCCAGTGCCGACGTTGCCTACATAAACGAGTTCGTCTCCCTTGTAGAGAGCAAGAACCAGAGACCCGATGGTTCCTTGCCGCGATCCGGTGCCCTCGGTCCAACCCACCACGACGGCGTCGAGGTCGAAAACCGTCTTGATCTTCAACCAGTCCTTGGATCGGGCGCCGGGGCGGTATGTGGAAGTCAGGCGTTTGGCCACGATCCCCTCCAGGTCTTGTGCCTTGGCCGCCTCGAAGAGGGCCACGCCGTCACTGCGGATGGCCGGTGAAACTTGAAGGTGGTCGTCGACCACCGCAACTTCTTCAAGCAGGGCCCGGCGCTTCTCCAGAGTCAGGGTGGTGAGATCGCGACCGTCCAGATAGATGATGTCGAAGGCCATGAAGACGACGGGCACCGTCTTCATGAGCTGCTCGACTTGCTTGCGGTCCCGAACGTGCATCCGCTGCTGGAGCTTCTGGAAGGAAGGAGTCCCTTTGTCGAAGGCGACGATCTCACCGTCAAGGATGGCGTTGGTGGCAACCAGGCGTCGATGCAGGGCATGCAGCTCTGGATAGCCGTCGGTGACTTCGTTTCCCAGCCGCGAGAAGAGCGAGGTTTCCTCACGGCAGACTGCCAGCGCCCTGATGCCATCCCACTTCGGCTCGAACTGAAATGCAGGGTCGTCGAAGGAATCCGACACCAGGGTGGCCAGCATGGGTTCGAGCCGCGGCTGCGGCTCCGGAGGAGGGCGATGGTCGTCCGTCATGAACAGCAGCCAGGACTCTCGACCTTCTGTGAACTTCGTTTTGATGAGGTGGTAGAGCCCGTCAAGTCGGCTTCCCTGCAGCCGGAAGCTGATCTTCTTGCGGTCTCGTTCGTCCATCTCGTAGGTGCCGGCGTCGAATATCCGAACCTCGCCGGCACCGTAGTTGTTATCGGGGATCGATCCGCTGAAGGACCCGTACTCGATCGGGTGGTCCTCTGTTCGCACCGCCAGGACCTTGGTGTCCGGATGCGACGGAACCCCCTTGGGAACCGCCCACGACACCAGGACCGGTCCGGCCTCGTTGAGCATCTCCAGGCGGAGATCGTGGTGAAGGTTGGTTGCGTAATGCTGGTGGATAACGAACGAGGGGCCAGTCGGAGCTGTGAGCGGATCCACGTCCTCCAATGCCGCAGCCATCGGTGGCTCCGGCGTCTGGTCAAACTGCCGCTTGCTGTCGTAGTCCGATTCACTACCGGGCACTTGAACCCTTGTCGTCAGATCGGGTGTCGGCGCCTGCTGTGGCGGCGGCCTCTCCTACCCCGGGGAGAAAGTCGCGGATCACCGCCAATTCAGCCAGGCTGAAGCTCGCACATAGTTTGGCAATCGAGCGATTCATGGGTCCATAGAGGCGAAGGATCTCACCGGCTCGATCAAACCTGGCGGTCACCCGCACCTTGCGCCGGTCATCCGGGTCGGGGCTTCTGGTAATCCACTGCCCTGCCTCCAGGCGGTCGAGCACACCCGTGAGCGTGGCGGGGTGAATCCCCGTTGAAGCGACCAGGTCTCGTGGTGACATGGGTCCAAGTCGACCAATCTCGTCCAGCAACTCGAGGTCCCCAGCCTGCAGATCGAGATGGGAACCAACGGCGTCGTTCAACTGGTGGAGACGGGCGGTCAGCTCCCGGAGACCGTTCTGGATCTCCTTGGTCAGTTGCCCCACAGTTGATTGTTTTCCTTCGGTTGACATATCTTATGAATATCGTATTATATGACCAACGTAACAGAGCCTACCAGGACAGGACACATGAAAGCCTTCGAGATGACACACGTGCTTCGGCTAGGCAACCGGGTGGTGACGTGGATACTGAGCCTTGGGATTCCAGTCGGACCCATGTCCATTCTGACGGTGCCGGGAAGGACCACGCGACTTCCTCGCTCCACGCCGGTGGCTCTCACTCCCGACGCCGATGGGTGGCTGCTGGTCGCGGCCTACGGCAAGGTGGACTGGGTAAGG
Organism: Acidimicrobiia bacterium; assembly: GCA_025929005.1. Taxonomy (GTDB): domain Bacteria; phylum Actinomycetota; class Acidimicrobiia; order Spongiisociales; family ZC4RG35; genus JAICND01. Next base: position 70 of record JAICND010000210.1, on the reverse strand, counting down.
AACCTGCAGAAGGCCAAGGCAGCGACGATCACGCGCAAGGGAACACCTATCGCTGTGAGCTCGACCGAGT
>JAICND010000266.1 GCA_025929005.1 Acidimicrobiia bacterium | reverse complement strand
GGTCGGGCACACTCATTCCGCGGACCGCCTCCAACTCCTCGCGCGTGAATCCCATCGGTGGCGAGCCTAGGACCACTGATCAGGTGCGGCTGGGTATCGTCGGGTCATGACCGCCGATTCCGATCCCTGGCTGCCTATCCGTCGTTTGACCGGCTCCTGGGTGGGTCAGTCCGATGGCGAACCCGGGCGGGGCACTGCCAGCAGGACATACGCCTTTGTGCTCAATGACGGATATCTGCACGAGCGCAATGTCTCCACGTATCCGCCTCAGGAGGCGAATCAAGCTGGCGAGGTGCACGAACACTGGAGCTTCTTCAGTTACGACCGCCGGCGAAAGACTCTGGTGTTCCGGCAGTTTCATCAGGAAGGATTCATCAATCAGTACAAGGTGAACGCCGAGGTGAGTGGGCCAGATCGTGTGGTTTTCGAAAGCGAGGGCTTCGAAAACTTCGACAACAGTTGGAGAGCGCGCGAGACCTATCTGTTTACCGCAGATAACGAATTCGAAGAGACGTTCGAACTTGCCAGGCCTGGCATGGAGTTCTCCGTGTACAGCAGAACGATCTTCACAAGAGCCCCTTCGGAGTAGCTCCCGCCTTCAAACCACTCAGGGCTTGCGGGCCCGGATATGAGTTTCGGACATGCGGGTCGCAACGACGAATCCTGATGCCAAAGTGAGAGCCGCCACCACCCAGACCGCAGCTTTTGGGTTGACCAGGTCGGCAATCGTCCCCGAGAGAATGGCACCGATGGCAAATCCGGCGTCGCGCCAAAAGCGATACACGCCCACCGCCGATGCTCGCCAATTCGGGTGCGCGACGTCGCCGACCGCGGCGAGCAGTGTTGGATAGACCATGGCGGTGCCGACCCCAAGGGCGGCCGCGGCGGTGATCCAGATTGCAAAGGAGTCGCCGATGGCGATCAGGGCAATCGCTGCCGCTTGGATGCACATTCCCGCTGCGATCAATGACTTGCGGCCTATGCGGTCGGACCACGCCCCTGTCGCCAGCTGGCCAAGACCCCAGACCGCCGGATAAGTGGCAGCGAGGATGCCGATCTCGGCCACGGTCAATCCGGCCGCGGCATAGATCAAGGGCAACAACCCCCAGGCCATTCCGTCGTTGAGGTTGTTGACGAGCCCCGCCTGACTGGCTGCTTGCAGTGATCGGTTGTGGAGGCTGGTCTCAGCGAACACGCGCCTGGTACCCATCCCCGATCGTTCATGACGACGGCTGCCGGTTTCGGCCTCGTGATCGACATGCGCCCGTGTCTCTTGCACAGCCAACGTCGAGAGGCCCAATCCAAGACCGGCGAAGGCCAATCCCAGATAGAAGGGTTCGGGCCGGAGTCCATACCGGGCGGCGAGATAGCCGGTTCCGAGCGCGGTTCCGGCCACCGCCAGATACCCGGCAGCCTCGTTGAGGCCCATGGCGAGGCCACGCCTCTCTGGGCCAGCGAGGTCGATTTTCATGATGACCGTGGTTGACCAGGTCAGCCCCTGGTTGATGCCAAGAAGGACGTTGGCGGCGACCACCCACCCCCAACTGGGTGCCCACATGAGGAGGAAAGGGACTGGGAGTCCGATCATCCATCCGGTCACGAGGACCGGTTTGCGTCCGTACCGGTCGGACAGCGATCCCGCGATGAGATTGGTGGCGGCCTTGACCAATCCAAAGGCCACAATGAAAGTCAGGGCGGCAGTGAATCCAGTGAGGCCGAACTCCTCCTTGGCTAACAAAGGCAACAGTGTTCGCTCTTGACCGATCATCCCCCCCACCAGGGCGTTGATCGCCACCAGTAGTGCGAACTGGCCAAGATTTGCCCTGATCCCTAAACGCACAGGGAGACTCATCTCGTTCGGGTGGCGCTGGTGATCTGGGAATGGTCGCCGGTGGTCACTGCGGTCGTCGAGTTACCGGCCCTGGCGAGGAGGCTGGCAGCGGTCATAGCTCGAGATCCATGACCACAGTGGATCACGGTTCCAGCTGCAATCTCATCCGCATCGGAGAGGGCGCCGAGTTCGATATGGCTGGCGCCTGATACATGTCCCTTCTCCCATTCGTTCGATTGCCGGACGTCCAGGATCGGGGCCCCGGGCTCGATCAAAGGAGCGGTTATGAGGTTGATGGTGGAAATCTCGTTTCCAGCTGCCTGCCATTCGTCAAAGTCGACACGCCCGCGAATGTCTTCGCACCCGACATTGAGGGCCTGGCGCATGAGTTCTCGCTGATCCTGATCGGCGTCGAGAACGAACACCAGCGGCGTTTCCAGGCCGAACAGCCAGCCCAGCCAGGTTCCAAACTGGTCGCTCAGAGCAATGGACACCGAGCCCGGGATGTGACCACACGCAAAACGATCGATTGGTCGAGCATCCACGATGGTCTTGCCATCGAGTTGGTCGATGCCGATCCGGAGGAGTGGTGCCAGGCCAGCCCCCAGGACCTTGGCGCCCCGTCGGTTGACCTCACGGAGCCTGAGAAAGTATGCCGGATAGGTTCCGAGGCCTGACAACAGATCCTCGACAAACTGGTCAGCATCGCCGGTGACCATCGCCGGATGAGTTCGTCTCTCGGATCCGACGGTGGTCGCCGCCCGGTGGGACGCGCCAGCGGAGGCACAGAAGGACCCTCCACCGTGGGTGGGTCTGATCTCTACCTCGTCGGGAAGTACGCTCAAGATCCGCCGCACCGATTGGTAGGCCTGGCGGGCCAAAAGCACTGTGAGGTCGGGGGAGATGAGGTCGGGCCGTGCAACACCGCCGACCATGAGAGTGCCTCCTGAGAACAAAGCTTGGGGGCGTGCCTCTTCGGACAACAGATAGGCGATGTGTTCGGGTGTGTGGCCCGGCGTCTCGAAAACACGGATCGTCATATCACCGACCTTGAGTTCGTCGCCCTCACCGACTGGTTGATGGGTATGCGCGAGTCGGCTTGCCCGTGGAGCAACCAGGGAGGCACCTTCAGCAACCAGCTCTCGGGCACCTGATACGAAGTCGGCATGGAGGTGGGTCTCGGCAACGAAGCGAATTTTCAGCCCCCCAATCCTTGCCTCTTCTCGGTAGGGCCGGGGGTCGCGCTCCGGGTCGACCACCAGGGCCGATCCATCACCGAGATCGACCAGATAGGAAACATTGCCCAAACCCGGGTCCGGGATCTCAACGATCGGAGCCATGATCAACTGGAATCGCGATCACACCCGTGTCGGCTTCCGGAAGGAGCGCGACGTTGGAGGTAACACTCGTCTCTATCCGCATAGGGTGCCTTTGTACCTAGGAACGTGGGAGAGGCGGGCCCGGACCCCTAGACGCCTAACCGCTAGGAGATCTGCTGAGCCTGTCGCTTCCGACACGGAGGCTACAACCGTAGGGAGGCCGCCTCGTCAGCCGCGGGCTGCCTGGCCCGTTCGCGATCGACCTCGAAAGCGAACGT
>JAICND010000059.1 GCA_025929005.1 Acidimicrobiia bacterium | reverse complement strand
GGCCGGGATTGCACAGCGGCCTTCTACGGGGCGTGGACGTTATTTCGGGAATATGATTTCCAGACCCTTAGCCGAAGGGCGGCGGGGTATGGGAGGGCCACGATGAGGAAGACATTGGTAGCGATCGCCGCGGCTGCGGTAATGGTGCTCGTCACTGCGGGTACGGCTTGGGCCGATCCCGCTGAGGGATGCGCCTCCACCTGTTCCGTCGGCGCCGCCGGAACAGGCGGTGAGAGCTCGGACGGCAACGCCGAAGGTTTCCGCCTCAAAGGGCCGAGCACCGGCTTCCCGGGCTCGACCTTTACCAACCAGGGCAACGAGATGGGCGGTCATATCTCGGTTCAGGGCGCTTCAGAAGGCAGCGCATCTGGTGCGTTCACGCCGCAGGGTGTCTTGGTCGGACACTTCACCGGCGTCTCTGCCATCTTCTTCGGCTTGGACGGCGACTGCAACGGAGTCTGCGGGTAGTACCGGAAGTGGTGCTGGCTCTGCGGTGAGGAGGCGACGGCGACGGACGTGAAGCCTCGGGGCTGTAATGACCCCAGGTGTTCTCAGCCAGACCGAGTCACTTGGGCCAGGAGTACCTCAGAGTGAGTCTTCTGGATTGTCGGCCGCTGGAGGGCTGAAGGCTTCCGTGGTACTTCTAGGAGGGAGTTCAATACTCTCGGCTGGTCGGCTAGTTGAGCGTGACGTGACTCTCGGATGATGAGCTCGGCGGGCAGTAAGAGACCTCGGTGTCACAGCTCGCAAAGAAGGCTCGTCCTTCCCGGGTGTGCTGGTCACCACCAGCACCACGGGAACTCGTTCCAGGCCCGCGGGAAGGCGAGAATCCCCATGGTGATCATCGGAGCGACCTGCTGGTGGTTACGGCGCCGCGACGGGCGGCCGCGTCTCTTGAGCGAGCCGCGTTCACCCATATCTCACGTGGTCTCACGCCGCTCGCCCCACAGCCGCTCCACGGGACCGTATTCGGCAGTCATCGCTCCCCGAAGGTGTTTGCCAGTCGACGGACCTTGACATCACGTGGTCTCACGTAGCTTGTGCCACAGCCGCGCCACAAGACTCCCGATCCGCCTGAAACCCCTGGTCAGAGGGTTTTGACCGCATCTTTCGCAACGAGGAAGTCGCGGGTTCAAACACCCTCGACCTAACCAACCCTGACGTCATCGTGGTTGACACGACGGGTGGCCTGCTGGTCGAATTCTTTGACTACGTGGTGGGGGACGGTCGAGGCAGAACAGCCTCCGGTTCTCTGTTGATCATCATTAACGGCCCGGTTTGACCAACCCCCGCCGCGACTAGATACCGATCTGGTCACTCTGGCTGATGGCCACCGGCATCGCCCTCCTCGCGGGTTAGATGCAACCCGCGGTCTCTGGACAAGGAGCAAGCGTTTCTGCCTCAGAGGTCTTCAACAGATGGCGATCGGTCAACTGTCACGAAGGCCTTCCCGCATCTCCCCCACTGCCTGGTCCTGGATGAGAATCTGATCCAGGCCCTTGTTGAACTCTTCCACTATTCCCCACCTCAGGAATGCTCTTTCCGAGGGTGAGAGTTTGGACATCCGCTGGGTAACGGCCTCTCGGTCGATCCAGAACTCCCCCGTCCGGTCCGACTCGAGGTCGGACCGCCAGTGACAGAGATCAGCCATTGGGTTGGGCTCCAGCCTCTCGGTCATGTCTCATCCATCGCTCGGCCTTCGATGGTCGGCCGGAAGATCAGCTTGACGATCAGAACCAGGGAGAGGGCGATGAGCACTACCAGTTCGGTCAACTCTGCCATCGGCTCCTAGGCCCTTCCTCTCGGGCGCCAGTGCCAGGTTCCTCGACCTGGTTGGCACTTGTCTTTCTGGTCGCGCATGACGCTTTCGGATCCGCCTTGATCGAGACGGAGCAGTCTTACCTTTGAATATTACTTGCCTAAAAGCTATGTTGTCAACTATATTGCTTCGCCATGGACGCAAGGAATTCATGACCGATCGACTCGATCGCATCCTCGAACGCTGGAGGGCTTCACGCCGGGATCTCGACTTCTCGGCGCTCGAGATGGGGACGCGTGTCCTAAGAGCAGCCCACTTCCTCCAAGACCGGCTCGACCGCGTTGCCGCTGCCTATGGGCTAAGCCACCAGGGTGATCTCGAGGTCCTGACCCAGCTCGACCTGGTTGGCCCACAGGCCCCGTCGATGCTCGCTGACGACCTCCTCTTGACCAGCGGAGGTATGACCGTCCGGCTCAACCGCCTGCAAAACGCCGGGCTCATCGAACGGACACCCAACCCCATGGACGGGCGGGGTGTGCTCATCCATCTAACCCCCACGGGAAAAGAGCTCACAGATGACGCGCTCACTGCCCATCTCCAAGCTCACGCCGCCATCATCGCCACGCTCGAATCGGCGGAGCGTACCGACCTCAACCGACTCCTCCGCGCCCTCCTGAGCGGACTAGGAGACATCCCCACATTCACTCCCAGCATCACCGCCAAAGGAAAGCGGTCAAACGGAGAGGCACGTTGGGAGAATGAGGGAGGTGCATTCTGAACCGAACCAGGAGTGGCACGCAGATATGACCAATGAGCCAATGAAACCCACCTCGGATCAGGCACAGTCCGGTGCCAAGCGTCGGCTATCCGAGGACTAGCGTGGCGACGGTCGACGACATCGACACCGGGCCCCTCTCCCTCACCGTGGGCTGCACGTTGGGTTTCGAGACACCCCAGGCGGTTTCGGCTGTGCTGCAGGTAGCACCGTCCGGACCAGGTCACGACTTGCTCGAGGAACGTTGGGAGACTCGGGCCGATCACCATGGCTACATCGACCTCTTCGGAAACCGCTGTGAACGAGTCACGATCCAGCCGGGACGCTCGAGGATCGTCTACGAGGCCGAAGTCTTCTCGGCCTCTCCGGCAGACCGGATCTCACCGGAAACACCCGAGACGCCGATCACGGCCCTGCCCGATGAGTATCTCAGCTTCCTCATGCCCAGCCGTTTCTGTCTTCCCGACGAGCTCGGCCACGAGGCATGGTTGCGCTTCGGGGACCTGGCCCCCGGCTAGGAGCGGGTACAAGCCATCACCGAATTCGTCCATGCTCACCTGAACTGGGTCGCCGGAGCCTCCAACCCATGGACCACGGCGGCAGATGCCTATCGCTGAGCCGATGGACTTCGCGGGCTACGGATGGTGTGCTAGTCCACCAGAGCGAGTTACTCCAGAACAACTCCGTTGTCGTGCAAGGCCGGGCGGGCGTGTTGCTCGTCGATCCCGGGGGATCTCGGCTCGGCTGGCTGAAGCAGGCATCGAACTCGCCGACTGAGAACCTCCGACTAGCCGCACGGATTGCGGAGAGCTTTCCACGCTTGGATGTTCAGGTGAACAACGTGGGAGCAGGCCCCGGTAGCCGACAGCTGACCAAGGACGGCTATGAAACGATCCTGGCGTTGAACTTTGTCGCGCCGTCGACCGCCGTACGAGGCACCTACTTCGTTCATTTGCGGATTCCGTGTCGACTGGTGGGCTGCGTGTGGGGAGGGGCTTGGGGCTGATACGAGCCCGCCTCGATGGCGGCGTCCACTGCAGCCATCTCGGCAAGAGATGTGGAAGCCAGCTCTCGGGTGAGGGCGGCTTGGGTGCGCGCCCAGGTGTCGTGAACGGGACAGGTTTGTTCCCAGTCACAGGGACCATCGCTTAGTACGCAATGGTCGAACGTGGCAGGGCCTTCGGCGGCTTCCAGGATGGCGAGGAGGCTGATATCACCGGGCGGTCGAGCCAGGCGATAGCCTCCGCGGGGCCCGTGAGCGGCTACCAAGAGCCCCTCGGCGACCAGTCCGGCCAGGATCAGGGTCAGAGTCTTGTAGGGGATGTTCATCTCGGTGGAGATCTGACGGGCCTGGCGTAGACCGGTCTCGTGGTGCCGGCCAACCGAAATCATGGCCCTGACCGCGTAGTCGCCTTTTCGTTTGAGACTGAGTTGCATTGCGCTCCCGGACAACCTAGCTCAGAACTACCCACGCGCCTCAGAATTCTGCATCAGATTTAGAACTCCAAACCTGTGTTAGAGTATGTGGGTACAAGCAGCTATATGAGGAGGACTCATGATCAATACTGCGATCCGTCATTCGGTGACGGACTATGGCAAGTGGAAGAGCGTGTACGACACATTCCTACCTACAACGGCAGGAGCGAAGTACGCAAGAGTGAATCGCTCGGTTGAGGATCCCAACACGGTGACCGTTGTCGCCGGTTTCGATACCCTCGAGTTGGCGAAGACATTCCTCAACAATCCGACCCTCAAGGCCAAGATGACCGAAGCCGGCGTCGTTGGCTCCCCGAGGATCGAAATCAACGAAGAAGTCGAGTCGATCTAGTTCGCATGCCCGGATCCTGTCCAGGGCCCCGGGAATGCTGACAGACGTCAGACACGACATCTGAAAAACCGAGGCTCCCTGGAGGCAATCCGAAGGGGGGCCTTAGTCGTGGGGTATCAACCCCTCCGTGGGACCATGTCGGCTCTCTATCCGCGTTCCACTGCGATGGCGGGTCGAAATGCGGGCGTGTCGCCGAGACCTTGGAGGAGGGCGCGGAGCAGATCGGCCAGCTGGGCCTGCTCTGGCGGTTGGAGCGTTCCAAGGCTGGCCGCTTGGGTGTCGAGAAGCGTGGCGAGGGCATCTTCGGCCAGAGCCTTTCCGATAGGCGTCAGGCGCACCAGGACACCGCGGCCGTCACGAGGGTTGGGGAGCCGTTCGATGAGCCCGGCCTGTTGCAGGCGGTTGAGACGGACGGTCATACCTCCCGTGGTGAGGAGGAGGGTCTCGGCCAGCTCTGACGGTGTTCGCTGATGGGGCGGGCCGGCTCGGTCGAGATCGGTGAGAACGTCGAGATCGCCCGTATGGCTAAGACCGTAAGCCTCCGCTATGCCGTCCAATCTGGTCTGAAGGAATTGAGCGGCTCTAATTACTCGAGCCACGATTTCGAGTGGCGAGAAGTCGAGATTGGGTCGACGTTCGTTCCACTCCCGGATGATGCTGTCAACGCGATCGTCCATTTCCCCTGCGCTCCTTCAGGTGATGTGTGTCAGATGTTGGCCAAGTACTTTATTTGACATATAGTTAGATTGCAAGTAATCTCTCAAGTAGACCACTAAACGAAGGAGCTTGTTGTGGCCCGTGTCAAGAACAGATTCGGTTTGACATCTCAAACCGATCTCAACGAGATTGTCTATCGGCGACCGAGGCCGATCACGAATGACCCTCGTCTCATCCCGGTCCCGGTGATCTCATCACCAGTCTCTCCGCCCGCTGTCCCGTTACGGGCCAGGGCCCGACGGTATGGAGCCAGCTCATGAATCGGTCCACCACGAAATCCAGCGAACTGAGTGACCGGGTTGTCCCGTCACCGGACGCCACCGCCGGGCCCCCGACAACTGCTCCAGCGGCAACCAAAGAGCGTGTCTTTGTCGGCACGGGGCTGTTCTGGGGGCTCATCACCGGGGTGGTGTTGGCAATTGGTGTGCTGATCCTGGCCGCACAGAACACAGCCAGCATCACCGTGACCTTTATGGCATGGGACCTCTCGACCCCGTTGATCGTCCTCATCCTTGGCGCGATTCTGATCGGCGTGGTGTTCGCCGAGTTGTTCGGCCTCTTCTATCGGTCGAGAAGGCGGCGGACGCAGCGTGACCGGGACCATCTCAAGCGCCTTCAACAGTCCCAAACTCTCTCTTAGTGCAACGGCGAAACCCTTCAAAGGTGCGTTGTGACTACTGCGGGCATCCACGCCGAGAGCACATTGGAGGCATCTCCTGCTCTGTTCCCAAGTGCGTCTGTGAGCGATATCTGTTGGTGGATCCCGGGCTGAAAGGTCCCAAGGTGAGAGCGAGCTAGTGGAATGGCGTTAGCAGTCGACATCGATCTCTCCGCGTACCAACTGGGATGGCACGACAGCGAGGAGGATTACGTCTTCAAGCCGAGGAAGGGACTCAGCGAAGCGATCATCCGGGAGATGTCATCGATGAAGAAGGAGCCCGGGTGGATGCTCGAGTTCCGCCTCAAGTCCTACCAGCGGTTCCTCAAGAAACCCATCCCAACCTGGGGGGGCGGGGGAGCTCTCGAAGACATCGACTTCGACGACATCTACTACTACATCAAACCGACGGAGGGCCAAGCCAAGGACTGGGACATGGTGCCTGAGTCCATCAAGGCAACTTACGAGAAGCTGGGGATCCCTGAGGCCGAACGCAAGTACCTCGCCGGGGTCACCGCCCAATACGAGTCGGAGGTCGTTTACCACCGCAACCGGGAGGATCTCGAGAGACTGGGTGTCTTGTTCTGCGACATGGACACTGCGGTCCGTGATTATCCCGAGATCGTCAAGGAGTACATGGGCACGATCATTCCGCCCAACGACAACAAGTTCGCCGCGCTGAACTCGGCGGTTTGGTCGGGCGGCTCATTCATCTACGTACCACCGGGGGTGCATGTCGACCAGCCGCTGCAAGCCTATTTCCGGATCAACGCCGAGAACATGGGCCAGTTCGAGAGAACGCTGATCATTGTCGACGAAGGGGCCTATGTGCACTACGTCGAGGGCTGCTCGGCGCCGGTGTGGGCGACCGACTCGCTGCACTCGGCAGTCGTTGAGATCGTGGTCAAGGAGGGCGGGCGTTGCCGCTACACCACCATCCAGAACTGGTCAAACAATGTCTACAACCTGGTGACCAAACGGGCCGCTGCCTACCGAAACGCCACGATGGAGTGGGTGGACGGAAACCTTGGGTCGAAACTGACCATGAAATACCCGGCCGTGTGGCTGATGGAAGAGGGAGCGCACGGCGAAGTGCTCTCCATCGCATTCGCCGGGGAGGGCCAGCATCAGGATGCAGGCGCCAAGATCGTTCATCTCGCTCCCAACACGACTTCGTTGATCACCTCGAAGTCGATCTGCAAAGACGGCGGCCGGGCCGGCTACAGAGGTTTGGTCCGGATCGAGCCGGGAGCAAAGAATGCAAAGTCCTTCGTCCGCTGTGACGCCCTCATCCTCGACGATCACTCACGATCCGACACCTACCCATACATGGAGATCGAGGAATCCGACGCGGAGATCGGTCATGAGGCGACGGTCTCGAGAGTTGGCGAAGATCAGCTGTTCTATCTCATGTCCCGAGGTCTTACCGAAGACCAAGCGACGTCGATGATCGTCGCCGGGTTCATCGAGCCGATCGTCAAGGAGCTGCCGATGGAGTATGCCGTGGAGATGAACCGGCTGATCGAGATCAACATGGCCGCAGCCGGCGCAGTCGGCTAGCAGATCCGGAGTCTCCTAGGACCCCGGTCGAGGATCTGTCGCCGAATTGCCTCAGGCCGGTCAGCCCGAGATGTGCGGCGTGGGCGAGCAGTTATCGTTCACCAGTCGATGCGCGATTGAATCCTGATGACAGAGGACCTGGAGCGGGCGCGCTCTCAGGGTGGCCAGAGTTGGGGTCGAACCCCCGATCAAGGCTCCCACAGTCACGTTTTCACGATGCCTCACGTCGCTCGTGCCACAGACGCGCCACGGGACCGTGATTGGAGGGCATTACCCCTGGTCGGAGGGTCTTGACCGCATCTTTCGCATGGAGAACGCCGCGGGTTCGAATCCCGCCAGCTCCACTAAACTCCCTGGTCAAGGGCGAGTTCT
>JAICND010000479.1 GCA_025929005.1 Acidimicrobiia bacterium | reverse complement strand
TGCCTTCCTCCAAGATGATCTGACCGCTATGGAGGTCACCGTGGACTGGAACCGCAGGTTCCTTCGGTGTTTGCTCCAGAGCCCCAATGGTCCTGGCAAGCTCTTGACTTCGATCGGCTGCAATGAACGAGAGGAGCCGCGCATGACTAGGCGCCTGTTCCAGAAGCCTGGGCGGACCGCCAGCTAGTGGAGGAAGACAGTCGAGTAAGGCGATGAGTTCATCAGGATCGGGGCCTAAGCCGCCACGGCTGAGATGTTCCCAAAGCGTCTCGCCTGGCATCGCCTCGAAGAAGATGAGTCCATCCTCATCAAACCACGCCAGAGCCGTCGGAATGGTTACCTGACCAACGATGGAGTTGTGCAACACCCGCAGTTTCTCGACCGTGTGGGGTCGCACAGCCTTGATAAAGATCCTGGTGTCGCCACAGAAGACTTCGATCACGGCTCGCCGCCCCGGCAGATAGGACCGAACCTCTACCCGATCGGCGGGATACGGAAGACCCAACTCACTCAGCATCTTCGTGAGCCGGTTGTCGAGGCCCAAAGCCAGCCCCGGCAGGTACGGGTCTTCCGGATATTTCCAAACTGCAACCTCGACCGACCCGTCGGACAACACGACGGCGCCCGCTGGGAGTTTCCTTCCTGCTCGAGCCACAAGCAGACGTTGCTGGTGGTTGCCGTTCCGATCGGAGATCAGACATTCATATGAGACCGTAAGCGTCTCACCAAGCCGGGCAACGGCTTGGTGGCAACGAAGCGACTCGATAACGAACGGATCTGCGGCGACCGATAGGAGCTCCAATGCTTCCGACGTGAGAAGCGCCCTCCCGCCGGGCAGCTCGGGTTGATCGATCAACCCGGCAGGGATGGGTGCTGCGAATTGGGGAGTGGCCGTCAGCGGCGCATCCCTCGAGCCTCAGTCGTCGTCGTCGTCGCCAGGACTCACCGGTGAAGGAGGCGATCCTGGAGACGAGGGTGAAGCAGGTGACGCGGGCGACGCTGGGGACGGGGCCGACGCTGGCGAGGGAGGGGAGGTCGGTGACTGCGACGAAGCCGGCGAAGTCGTCGAAGTTGGTGAGACGGGGGAATCGAGCTGGGCCAGAGTCACAGCCGTCGAGCTTGACGTAGGTGACGTCGGACTAGCGGGCGATGCCGTCTGGGACAAGGGGGTTTGAGTCGTCGCCGGACTCTGCCCTAGTGAACCCACCGCTGCGGTCCCGGCACCCACGCCTACCGCAAGAGTCAGCGCCCCAGATACGATCTTCCATTTTCTGGACAACATATGATCCCTCCTCTGTTATCCCAGCCCACCCTAGAGAGCTTGTGACCATACGGCGTGGGTGTCAAGAATCATCCGAGAGGTGACGCGTCCAGGCCCCCGGTCGCATTGAGCCGCTCCCCCTTGGACCTCGGACGTAAGTACCGGACCGTCCGCTTGCGCGGACGGCCCGGTTCGGTTGCTCAGTCGTCGTAGGAAGACGTCTAGCTGGTTACAACAGTGGCGCCATCATCCGTGGTGGCCACATGGTCGACCACCCTCGTCGGAAAAGCCCATGCGGCCAGTAGGCCCACGGCTCCGATGATGATGTAGAAGACGCCCAACTCACTGGCTCCGCCAAGCCCGGAGTTGAAGGCACCCGGCTCGATGGCGACGATGGCTCCAAAGCCGATCGCTGCCATGCTCAGCCCGATCATCGTGCCGCGAACCGCGGAGGATGCGGCAGCGCCGAGAAAGAACAACCCGGCGATTACGTCGATCAGGCCCATGAGCGCCGTGTGCTCGAATCCGAACACCGCGGTGGTATCGCCGGTGAGGCTGTCTAGCCCGACCCGGGCCAGGACCACACCACCGATGATCACGAGGATCATGCCGATAATGCCAGCAACCACCTGGGCAGG
>JAICND010000044.1 GCA_025929005.1 Acidimicrobiia bacterium | reverse complement strand
TCAACCCCGGCGGCCACCGCATCCGACTGATCCGGGGTCGAGGGGAGTTTGCCGGTGGTGAGAGTGGTCCCATCCCAACGCACGAGATCCGTAAAGGTGCCGCCGACATCGACACCCAGGGTCACCTATCCACCACCTTCCGCGCTTTTATCACCCAGACCCGCCGGATTCCGATGGGTCTGGGTGATAAAAAGGAGGTTGTGATAATCGTGGAAGGCACTCCCAACCCCAACGCGGTCAAGTTCACGGTGGGTAGATCGGTGGGTGGGCCCGCCACCTTCGTGGCCGGCAAGCCCACCGACAATGCCGTTGCCCAGGACCTTTTGGCTCTCGAGGGGGTCACCAGCGTCTTTCTCACTGCCGATTTCGTGACCGTGTCCAAACAGCCCGATGCCGACTGGTCGGACATCGTCCCGGCAGCGCAGGCGATCCTAGAAGAGCACTTCGTCTGATAGATCGAGTAGGTCAACCGGAAGGAGCGTCTCCATCGACCCAGACCACTACCGGCCATCGTCCTCCCGTGGGATCGATTGTCTCAACGACCACCCGCCAGCGCTCGCCTGACCTCCCCCCTCCGATCACCGTGGCACCTTCTCCGGCCAACGACAGGGCTTCGGATACGACCGATTCTGGAAGGGTCTCCTGCGGCCAGGGGTCGGAGGATGCGAGGGCTGGCGGATCGATGGGTGACGGCAGATCGACGATCGACCAACCGGCATCCGTCCACCGCACGATGACCTCTACGGCCCGCAGCGGTAACCGCTGATACCCCGCGTCGGCAGCCGCCCCCAACGCCCGCACCACTACCGACACCACATACTCCCCGGGAGCCGACTCGACTGCCGATATCGCCCGAGACCACTCAACGAAGGAGCGATAGCCCGGGTCGTGAACCGGTAGCGGCACGTCGGTCGGGAGCATGGAACGCAGCTGCATCTGGAGCTCTCCGGCCCCATCGGCCGTGAAGTAGTCCGCCACGAACCACTCGGCGACCGCGGTGGCCTCGACCTTCAGCTCATCCGGATGAATCGCCATCAGGTCGGCCTCTGTCCAGACCACAGGTGACTCCGCCGTCGTCGAGGTTGTCGCAGAACTGGCCGTGAGGGGAATCGACACGGGTGGAGCAGCGGTTGGCGATGAGACCTGAGACATGGTGGTCACTGGCGGGCTGGCCAGGTTGCGCGCCAGCATGGCGGAAACTGCCGCCGCCACTATCGCCGCGGCCACTGCGTAGATAAGGCCGCGCCGGTTCCCGGCGGCGGGCCGCAGCTCATCCCAGGGGATGCGTTCGAAGTGTTCGTCGTCGGTGTTGCTCATCAGAGGAACGTATGCCGGCCCGGTGCAACCGACAAGGGGGTCGTCAACCAGGTTCTGTCCCCGATGGGGACTACCCTGGCTCGCTCAATGAGCTCCAACTACGACCCGAAACCGGGCCGGTGGATGTTGCCGCTGGTCGTCCTCGCCATGGTGGCGTTCACCTACATTTTCGTCCGCGAACTGCCATCGGCAGCTACCACATCGACTGTCCCCGGCAACGGTGCAACCAGTACCAGCACTACAGGCACCACCGTCCCGGGGGAAACCACCACCTCCACGACTATCGCTCCCGAAGCCGAGGCTTACGTAGAGGCGCTGGAAGTTTTTCAGACCCGGCTGACGGATCTGCAGACGAATCTCAGCGCCGCCAATACGGGCTTCGACGCCGATCCTCGCACGGTCAGCTATGACCAGGCCGAGGCCGCCTTTATCGCCGTGAGCACGGATACGACCGCCCTTGCCGGTGAGATCGCGGCATTGGTGCCTCCGGCGGGCTTCGAAGACGCCCATGCCACGGTCATCGCCGCGGCGCAACAGGCGGTCGACGCCATCGACCAGGCCTTGGTCGGCTTGCGGGCCCCTGCTCCTGATACCGGGGAGGGGCGGCGGGCCGGAGTGCAAGCTTTTGACGCGGCTGCTGAGGCATTTAGCACGGCGGTGGACGGCATTCGGGCCAGGGCCAGCGGAGCCTGATCCGGGTGGACCTTCAGGTTCGGGCGGCGAGACCCGAAGACGTCGGCCAATTTCGTCAGCTGCTTGGTCGAGCCTTCGGATGGGAGCCGCCCCCCGAACGCGAAGCAAGCTTTGCTCGTCTTTGGGAGCCCGAACGGTCCTATTGCGTCTTCGAGGGGGACACCATGGTCGCCACATCGGGTGCCTTCTCCCTGGAAATGACCGTTCCCGGAGCAACCGTTCCGACCGGGGGCACAACCATGGTGGCCGTTCTGCCCACCCATCGTCGCCGCGGCGTGCTCCGGATGATGATGCGCGCCCATCTGGCTGATGTGAGAGAGAGGGAGGAGCCCCTGGCGGCGCTATGGGCCTCGGACTCTGGAATCTACGGAAGGTTCGGATATGGCTTGGCGTCCCAACACCAGGACCTTTCGATCGACCGCCACCATGCCGGACGGCACCGATTAGCCCCGGCACCGACCCCGGTGAATCTGATCGACGCCGAGCAGGCGCGGACTCGAATCCCCCCGATTTACGAAAAGACCAGGGTCACGCGGCCCGGATTCTTCAAGAGATCAGAAGCCTGGTGGGAGGAGCGAATCCTGTCCGACGTTCCCAACAACCGGGGTGGCGCCACTGCGCTGCGCTTCGCGGTGGCCGATGACGACACCGGGTACGTGATATATCGCCAGAAGGGCGACTGGGAAAAGGGCCACGGTGCCGGAGAGGTGCGCGTGGTCGAATTGGTGGCCTCCACCGCCGGAGGATGGTCGGGACTGTGGGGATTCACCCTGTCTCACGATCTCATCAAGAAGGTGACGGCCGACCACCGCCCGCCTGACGATCCGATCTTCGATCTCGTGGCCGCGCGCCGCCGGGTGAACGGGCCTACCAGCGACGCCTTATGGGTGCGGACCCACGACCTCGTCAAAGCCCTTTCGACTCGCCGGTATCAGGTTGAGGGCAGGATCGTCCTGGCAGTCGTTGACAAGTTCCTTGACGAACACACTGTCGTTGAACTCGTCGGGGGTCCGGACGGTGCCGAGGCCTGCCTGTCGGATGAGCAACCACATCTCACCCTGGACATCGAAGACCTCGGATCCGGATACATGGGGTGGTCCAGGTTCCGGAGCCTGGCGGGCCTGGGTCGCATCCAGGGCAGCGCGGCTGCGCTAACACAGGCCGATCTGATGTTCTCATGGGACCCACAGCCGTGGTGTCCTGAGATTTTCTGAGCTATTCGCAGACGCTCTCGATGTAGGCCGAGATGTTTTCAGACGCCTCGGTGACCTCAGCGGCATTGAGAGTCTCGGCGGCTGCCGCCATCGCTGCCTGGGCCTCGGGTGAGGAGAACGTGCTTGGATCGGCGAAGTTGACTCCTGCCTCCTCGAGAGCATTGAGAAACTCGCCGTAGGCGGCAGCGAGAATTTCGAAGTCGTCAGCGATTTCCGCAGGTGCAACCGACGCCATGTTCTGAAGGGCCAGGACCGCGTCGGTGGCGTCGCCGGAAACGGAACCAAGTCCAAGAGTCGATGCCCCTGCCAGGGACGAGCTGAGCTGCAAGCAGTCGGCTGAGGGCAGCCCATTGGTGCCGGTGTTGGTTTGCCCGGTCGTAATCGCCGTGGTGTTGTCGGTCGATGCGGTGGTGGTGGTCTGGTCTGAAGTCTCAGACGCGCCGCCACAAGCGATCAGCATCAACCCAAGCACCAGGGACGATACGCGTCTCACTTCAACTCCCTCGAGGCCATGCGGGAAGGCCCTTCGACTCCGATGGATACGGTAGTGATACCTGCGTCTCCGCGTCCAGGGCCTGTCAGGCCGCCAGACTCATTGGCACCGCTCATTGGCTTGGTCTAGACGTCGTAGAAGAGGTAGAACTCGTACGGGTGGGGACGAAGCCGGATCGCGTCTATCTCCCTCACTCGCTTGTAGTCGACCCACGTCTCGATGAGTCCTTCGCTGAATACACCACCGGTCAGCAAGAAGTCGTGGTCAGCTTCTAATGCCGCCAGAGCGGCTTCCAGGCTCGCCGGAACCGAGGGCAGGTTCTTGAGTTCTTCCGGTGGGAGGTCGTAAATGTCTTTGTCGACCGGGCTCGGTGGTTCGATCCGGTTCTGGATGCCATCGAGACCCGCCATCAACATCGCCGAGAATGCCAGATAGGGGTTGCAGGACGGATCCGGACAACGGAACTCGAGCCGTTTGGCAGCCGGTTTCTGGCTGTATTGAGGAATCCGAATCGCTGCGGACCGGTTCCGTGACGAATAGACGAGATTGACTGGAGCTTCGTAGCCCGGCACCAACCTTCGGTAGGAGTTGGTGGTAGGCGCCGCGAAGGCCAGGATCGACGGGGCGTGTTTGAGCAGCCCGCCGATGTACCAGCGCGCCATGTCCGAAAGGCCCGCGTATCCGGCTTCGTCGAAGAACAAGGGCTTGCCGTTCGACCACAAGGACTGGTGCGTGTGCATACCCGAGCCGTTGTCTTCGAATATCGGTTTCGGCATGAACGTCACGGTCTTGCCATAGGCCCAGGCGGTGCTCTTCACGATGTACTTGTACAACGTGACCTTGTCGGCCATCCGCAGCAGGGTGTCAAAACGCATGTCGATCTCCGCCTGACCGGCCGTGCCGACCTCGTGGTGCTGGACCTCGATCTCGATTCCGGCCGCCTCGAGATTGGCGGTCATCTCCGAGCGAAGGTCCTGGTAGTGGTCGGTCGGGGGGACCGGAAAGTAGCCCTCCTTGTAGCGGGGCTTGTAGGCCAGATTGCCTCCTGACTCCTCTCTACCGGAGTTCCAGGCACCCTCTTCCGAGTCGACGAAGTAGTAGGCCGAGTGTTGGTTCTGGGCGAAGCGGGCCGAGTCGAAAATGTAGAACTCTGCCTCCGGACCCCAATAAGAAGTCTCGGCAATACCCGTGCTGGCCAGATATGCCTCGGCCTTCTTGGCGACATACCGTGGATCGCGGTCGTAGGGCTCGCCGGTGAGGGGATCGTTGACGAAGCAGTAGAGCAGCAGAGTTTTGCGGGCCCGGAACCGATCCTCGACCGCGGTTGACGGATCCGGCATCAGGATCATGTCCGACTCCTGGATGGCCTGAAAGCCGCGAATCGACGAACCATCGAAGCCATAGCCTTCTTCGAGGCCGTCTTCAGTCAGCTGAGCCGCCGGGATCGTGAAGTGTTGAACCTGTCCCGGGAGGTCACAAAAGCGAAGGTCGATGAACTCGTAACCGTCGCTCTTGACCATCTTCAAAACGTCCGCCGGCGTCTTCGCCATGCAGCGCTCCTTCCAAGGGGGTCGTGGATTGCTGAGAGTTGTACCGAGAGGCCGTTTCCGCGCCGTTGCACAATTGTTAATGCTGTGTTTCGAAGACCGGGGGACGTGAGTCCGGGGGCGCGGAACGGAGGTACCGTCGCGCTGAATGCCTGCGACGATCGTGCTCGGAGCTCAATGGGGCGACGAAGGAAAGGGAAGGGTCACCGACCACTTCGCCGAGTCCTCCGACTATGTCGTCCGATACCAGGGTGGCAACAATGCCGGTCACACCATCGTCGTGGGTGATCAGAAACTTGCCCTCTCTCTCATCCCTTCCGGGGTGCTCTACCCACACTGCGTACCCGTGATCGGATCGGGGTGCGTGGTCGACCCGAAGGTGTTGATCGCCGAGATGGAAATGGTGGCTGGACGCGGGATCGATCCTTCCCGTCTCAGGATCAGCGCCAATGCCCATCTGATCATGCCCTATCACCGCAAATTGGATGCGGTTATGGAGCGGTACCTCGGAAACAACCAAATCGGCACAACCAAACGCGGCATCGGACCCGCCTATACGGACAAGTACTCGCGCACAGGGATCAGGGTTCAGGACCTCTATGACCCGGGGATCTTCCGCAAGAAGGTGGAGACAGCGCTTGATGACAAGAACCGGCTTCTGACCCGCGTGTACAACCAGCTCCCGATGGATCCCGGCATCATCGCCGACGAGTACTTGAGATATGCCGACCGTCTTCTCCCTCACGTCGCCGACACGTCCCTGTTGTTGTGGGAGGCGCTGCGGGCCGATCAGCGGGTGCTCCTGGAAGGCGCCCAGGGAACACTGCTCGACATCGACCACGGCACCTACCCGTTCGTAACCTCATCGAATCCGACTGCCGGCGGTGCACTGGTGGGCGCTGGCATCGGCCCGGGAGAAATCGACGGCGTAATCGGGGTCGCCAAGGCCTACATCTCCCGGGTCGGAACCGGGCCATTTCCCACCGAGTTGTCTGACGACCTCGGCAATCGCATGGTTGAGCTGGGTGGGGAATTTGGAACCGTGACAGGGAGACGGCGTCGGTGTGGGTGGCTCGACCTGGTAGCCCTGCGATACGCGGTTCGGGTCAACGGGATCACCCAACTGTTCGTCACCAAACTCGACATCCTCTCCCACTTTCCGAAACTGCAGATCGCAGTCGCTTACGAGGTGGACGGGGAGAAATTCACCGACTTTCCTCGCCAACAGAGCGTCCTGTATCACTGCCGTCCCGTCTACGAGGATCTGGCGGGGTGGAACTCGGACATATCCGCCGTCCGCCGGTACCAGGATCTCCCGCTGGCGGCGCGCGCCTATCTGGAGTTCATCGAGGAGCACACTGGAGTGAAAGTCGGGTGGGTCTCGGTCGGACCTGAAAGGCACCAGTTGATCGGGAGATGAGGATCCTGCTCGTGGGCGGTGGGGGCCGGGAGCATGCGCTTGGCTGGAAGCTGGCGACTAGCCCCCGGGTCCGCGAGGTCCTCTCGCTGCCGGGAAACCCGGGGCTGGCCCGGGTCGGGCCAATGGTGGAAGGGATCGATCCGGCGACGGTGGGGGCAGTGACAGCAGCCGCCACCGCGCTAAAAATCGACTTGGTGGTGATCGGACCCGAACAGCCGCTGGCGGCGGGTCTCGTGGACGCCCTCGTCGCCCAACGAATCCCCGTTTGGGGTCCGACCAGAGCGGCCACCATGCTGGAGTCGTCCAAGAGCTTCGCCAAGGGCGTCATGGATCGGGCCGGGGTGCCGACCGCCCGGTGGGCGTCGTTCGATGACGAGCAGTCCGCTCTGGGCTACCTGCGTTCGTTGCCAGGACCACTTGTAGTCAAAGCCGATGGCCTCGCGGCTGGCAAAGGGGTTCTCGTAACGGAGGATCCCGGACAAGCCGAGGCCTGGGTGCGCCGCTGTTTCGCTGGTGGCTTCGGATCGGCCGGAAACACGGTCGTTATCGAGGACTACCTGGAGGGACCGGAGGTGAGTGTCTTTGCGGTCTGCGCGGGTGAGTCGGTGAAATCCCTGGCGCCGGCCCGCGACTACAAACGCCTGCTGGCGGCGGATCAGGGTCCCAACACTGGTGGGATGGGCTCGTACTCCCCGGTCCCAGGTCTCCCGGCCGGTCTTAACGACGAAACCGTTGATCGGGTGATCGTTCCCATCTTGCGAACGCTCGCCAGCGAGGGCCGGCCCTATCGCGGGTTTCTCTACGTCGGACTCGTGATCACACCATCCGGGCCCCAGGTGCTGGAGTTCAACTGCCGCCTCGGTGATCCCGAGGCCCAGGTGATCCTCCCGCGTTTAGAATCCGACCTCGTCGATCTGATCGAGGCCGGTCTGGCCGGAGACCTGTCACCCGCCGAGGTCGCCTGGTCGACCGATGCCGCCGTCAATGTCGTCCTGGCGGCGGACGGATATCCGGAGGCGCCCCGATCCGGTGATCCGATCACGATTGGCAACCTGGACCCCTCCGTCCTCTTGTTCCACGCCGGGACGAGGCAGGAAGGCAAGAACCTGTTGAGCTCGGGGGGGCGGGTTCTCAACGTGGTCGGCCTCGGCCAGAACCTGGCAGAGGCTCGCGCGACTGCCTACGAAGCCGTAGGGCACATCAATTTCGATGGCATGCAGTACCGTCGGGACATCGCCCTATGAACCACAAGGTCGCCATCGTGATGGGAGCGGGCACGGATCGCCCTGTGATGGAAAAAGCCGCGCAGATGCTCGACCGTTTCGAGGTCGAACACGAAACTCGCGTTCTCTCGGCCCACAAGACCCCTGACGCCGCCATCGCCTTTGCTGCAGGTGCGGCGGCGGCCGGCTTCGGAGTGATAATCGCGGGGGCAGGCAAAGCCGCTCATCTGGCGGGAGTGATGGCGGCCAAGTCGCTGCTACCCGTGATCGGCGTCCCTCTGGCCGTCTCGCTCGACGGACTCGACTCGCTGCTGTCGACGGTGCAGATGCCTACCGGTATCCCGGTGGCGACTGTGGCGATAGACGGGGCTGCCAACGCAGCGCTTCTGGCGGTGGCGATTCTGGCTGTAGGCGATCCGGATCTCACTCGTCGACTGGCCGCTTACCGCAAGCAGTTGGCGGCGGAAACCC
>JAICND010000136.1 GCA_025929005.1 Acidimicrobiia bacterium | reverse complement strand
TGATCGCCCAGCCCGCCCCTGAAACCCCCGGCACCCCTTCGATCGCCAACCCGAGAAGGACGAGGACGAGCGATCCGATGGCCATGCTGAGGGCGGTGACGACCACAGACGCCACCGCCGTCTCCCTGTTCACCCGACGCCCGAGAAGAGTGCTGACGGTATTGCCTCCCAAGCCAATCAGGGCCGCCACCATTCCCAGAACGGTCGCCCCCAACTGACCAGTGAAGTACGACCAGGCTCCCAGCGCCACGAGCACCGCTCCGGCGATCTGGCGGCGTTGGGGTATCTCGGACAATGATCGGGACGCCGTCGCCGTGACCAGCAGCGGAGTTAAGGAGAGGACCAGACTCGAGGTAGCCGCCGGCTGGCTATCAATCGCCACGAACTGGGCGCCCTGGGTCACGGCGTAAAAGACCAGACCGAGGAGTCCGATCTCGCGCCAGGCACGTCGATCGAGGCTCCTCACCTGAGCTCGATAAGGCGACCGACTGAGGACCAGGACGATAAGGGCGACAAAGGCAAGGCCATATCGAAGTGCGGCAAAGGTGATCGGCTCCAAAGTCTCGTCGTCCAACCCCCAGCGGATAAGTATCCACGAAGAGCTCCAAAGAAAGGTCACCAGGAGCGCGATCGCTCTGGCTCGGCGACGGGAAAGTCTTCCGTTCCCCAACTGTTCCTCCTAGATCGGCACGCGTCTCTCGTGCCGGCCTATCCCCTCGAGGCTTTTATCCGATGAGGTGCGGGCCCAACGGCGGGCTTTCTGTGGCGCTCGGACCCTTCCGCAAAAGCGGCTGAACCCTAGCCACCCTTCGGTCGACGACTCGATTCTACGGCGCAATGCCGACGAGGGGTCTGGGGCTACACCGTCATCGACATGGCGGAGCACAAACGTCTGGGACAAGCTCGTCACTTCCTCCGCCGAATAGCGCGGCAAAGGGATACGCTGCCTCGCACAGAAAGCGCCAAGGACAGTGACCAACCCCAATCCCATCCTTGAAGTCAAGGATCTGCAAACCCAGTTCCACACCCAGGACGGAACCGTTCATGCCATCAACGGGGTGAGTTTCGTCCTCAACAAGGGCGAGTTCCTCGGCGTCGTCGGAGAAAGCGGCTCGGGGAAGAGCGTGACGATGATGTCGCTTTTGCGCCTGATCCCGATCCCGCCGGGCGAGATCGTCTCGGGCCAGGCGATGTTCGAGGGCCGGGACCTGATCACGATGGAGGTCGACGAGCTGCGCACGGTCCGGGGTGGGCGGATCGGCTTCATCTTCCAGGATCCCCTGACCTCGCTTAATCCGGTGTTGACCATCGGCTACCAGATCATGGAGTCGCTGCAGATTCACACCGATCTCTCCGACAAGGGTCGGGAGGAGCGAGCCATCGAATTGCTCAAGCTGGTGGGAATCCCGGGGGCGAAAAAGCGCCTCGACTCCTATCCCCACGAGCTCTCGGGCGGTATGCGGCAACGAGTCATGATCGCGATGTCCCTGGCCTGCTCGCCCAGGGTTCTGATCGCCGACGAGCCCACGACGGCACTCGACGTAACCATCCAAGCTCAGATCATCGAGCTGATCCGCGATCTCCGAGAGAAGCTGAATACCGCCGTCATCTGGATCACCCACGACCTCGGGGTCATCGCCGGCTTGGCCGACCGAGTCTTGGTCATGTATGGGGGTCTCATCGTCGAAGAGGCACCGGTGGCCGAGCTCTACGCCAATCCGCAGCATCCGTACACCGAGGGTCTGCTCGGCTCAATCCCCCGCCTCGATCAGAAGGGTTCAAAGCTCGTCAACATCAAGGGCCAGCCTCCGAACCTCTACGAGAAGCCGACCAGTTGCCCCTTCGCCCCCCGGTGCCCCTACGTCTTCGATCGCTGCCGGGAGGAGAATCCACCGCTCATTTCGATCTCGGAAAGCCACGCCACCGCCTGCTGGTGGGACATGGACAACAAGAGGCCCCGAAATGCCTCCTGACGTACCGGGTAACGGTGCCGCCGCCGTGAAGTCTGCTCGTGAAGTCCTCGTCAGCGTCACGGACCTGAAAAAGCACTTTCCGATCATGCAAGGCGTGTTTCGGCGTCAGGTCGGATCGGTCAAAGCCGTCGACGGGGTGACCTTTGACATCTACCGGGGCGAGACCCTGGGTCTGGTTGGGGAAAGCGGCTCTGGCAAGTCGACCACCGGCCGGGTAATTCTCCAACTCGACAAAGCCACCTCCGGGAGCGTCACTTTCGAGGGCCAGGACCTTTCGGTTCTTTCTCCCGGAGATATGCGGCGCTTGCGCCCGCAGATGCAAATGGTTTTCCAGGATCCCCACGCCTCGCTCAACCCCCGGATGACGGTGAGCTCGATTATCTCCGAGCCGTTGCGTGAACACGACCAAGGCAACGGCGACGACCGAGATGAGAGAGTCGATGAGCTCCTTGGTTTGGTCGGTCTCGCTCCCAAGCACGCCAACCGTTATCCCCACGAGTTTTCTGGTGGTCAGCGACAGCGGATCGGCATCGCCCGGGCGATCGCTCTCAATCCCGACTTCATCGTCTGCGACGAGCCTATCGCCGCCCTCGACGTGTCGATCCAGGCTCAGGTAGTCAACCTGCTCGAGAACCTGCAGGATCTCCTCAGTCTCACGTACCTTTTCATCTCTCACGACCTGTCGATGATCCGCCACATCGCCGATCGAGTAGCGGTGATGTATTTGGGCCGGATCATGGAACTGGCCGAGTGCAACCGCCTCTACACCCGTCCTAAACATCCCTATACCCGGGCACTCCTATCAGCGGTGCCGGTGCCCGATCCCCAGCTCGAGGCCGTCCGCCGGCGGGTAATTTTGCAGGGCGACATCCCCAGCCCGGCCAATCCGCCGCCCGGCTGTCCCTTCAACACTCGCTGCCCCATGGCCCAAGAGCTGTGTGTGGCCGAGGTACCGGAGTGGCGTCAGCTCGAATCCGGGCACTGGGTAGCCTGCCACTTCGCCGAGGAAACGCCCGATACCTCAGTGACCACGGCTTCGTCGGGGCCGATCCTGACCGAATCGGAATAGTCAAAATCGATTCCCACCAGGGCTAATCGAGTCCGAGGCTGGTACGGTTGATTCTCTGTCGGGCGCCGACCGGCATACGGAGGCGTGTTCCGACATATGTTGGACGAACTCTCTATGGAGGAGACAACTTAATGAAACGATGGCAATGGCTGAGCTTGTTCGCGGCCTTTGCGCTTTTCCTCGCGGCCTGTGCAACCGGCACCACCGACACGACCGCCGATGGAGGAACCGCAACGACCTCGGATGGAGCAGCCACTACCGCAGCCCCCACCGATACCACAGCAGCCCCGACAACCGGAGAGGCTGGCCAGGGTGGCGACTTCCTCGCCTTCCAATGGCAGGGACCCTCCCAGGCCAACTCCTATCTGTCGACGGGAACCAAGGACCTACTGGCGGGATCGCTCGTTCTCGAACCCTTGGCCGAGTGGAGCCCAGCCGGTGAGTTGGTCCCAGCTCTGGCCGCCGAAATACCCACCCAGGAAAATGGTGGCATCGCCGAGGACTTCAGCTCCATCACCTGGACGCTGAAAGAAGGTGTGTTGTGGTCGGACGGAACCCCGTTCACTGCTGACGATGTCGTCTTCAGCTGGGAGTATTGCTCGAACGAGGAAACCGGATGCACGTCGGACTTCACAACCGTCGAGAGCGTTGTGGCCGTTGACGACCAGACCGTCACGATCAACTTCATCGAGCCGCAGCCCTTCCCATTCATCCACTTCGTCAACTACCAATATCCCGTGATCCAGCGGGCTCAGTTCCAAGACTGCGTCGGCGCTGGCGCCGCCGCCTGCACCGAGCAGAACTTCTCTCCGGTAGGTACTGGCCCATATGTGGTTACGGAACTGGTTCCGGAGGACGTCGTGACCTATGAGATGAACCCGAACTATCGGGGGATTCCCGAGGGCAAGCCGTTCTTCGGCACCGTCACCATCGAGGGCGGGGGTGATGCCGAAGCAACGGCCCGATCGGTTCTCGAGATCGGCGAGGGCGACTACGCCTGGAACCTCCAGGTAGCTCCTGAGATCGTCGCCCCGATGGAAGCAGCGGGCAACGGTGTGGTGCTAACGGCATTCACGTCGAACGTCGAGCATCTCAACTTCAACATGACCGATCCTGCCGATGACGGCGATCGCTCGGTCTACACGGGCGACGGAACCAACACCCACCCAGTCTTCTACGAGAACCCTGACTTGATCAGGGCCCTCTCCATGGCGATCAACCGGGACGAGTTGGTGGCGGTGGGCTACGGCCCGGCGGGCGTTCCCACCTGCAACATCTGGCCCTCGGAGCCGGCGTCGACCAATTTGGACTGGTGCTTGACCCAGGACATCGAGGGAGCCAATGCCCTTCTCGACGAGATTGGAGCCGTCGACTCCGACGGTGACGGCGTTCGTGAATGGAATGGCATTCCTCTCGAGTTCGACGTCGTCACCTCTACCAATGCGGTGCGGCAGTCGAACCAGGCCCTGATCGAGAGCTATTGGGCAGAAATCGGCGTGGTCGCCAACATGAGGAACGAGGATGCCGGTCTCTTCTTCGATGGCACCTGTGCCAGCGACGCCTGCATCTGGAAGTTCTATTCGGACATCGAGATGTTCACCAACGGAGCGACCAGCCCCGACCCCCAGAGCTACATGGTGGGGTACACGACTGACCAAATCCCCACCCCTGATACCGCCTGGTCTGGGAACAACATGCCACGCTGGGCCAGTGAGGAGTACGACGCTCTTCAGGCTGAACTGGAAGGCACGGCTCTAGACGACCCCGCCCGAAATGACCTCGTCATTCAACTGAACGACCTGGTGGTCTCGAGTGGAGCGGTCGTCCCGTTGATCTTCCGAGGCAGCCCGTCGGCGTTCGCCACCTCGATCCAGGGAGTCGGTGAACTCAACGGCTGGGACTCCGAGTACTGGAACATCGAAGAGTGGACCCGCAGCTAGCTAGCCACTGGAACAGATAGAAACATGACTACCAAGAGCGCCTTCCAGGTCTGCCTGGAAGGCGCTCTTGTCATTTCCGATCACAACCAGGAACTCGATTAGGCCATGGCGCAATACATCCTCCGCCGGACTCTGTTCGCGATCCCCACCCTGATCGTGATCAGCCTGATTATCTTCGCCATCCTCGATCTCGCTCCCGGCGATCCCACCTCCCAACTGCCGCTAACCCTGCCGGCTGAGGTCAGGGAAAACATCCGCGAAGCTCTCGGCTTCAACGATCCCTTCTTGATCCAATGGCTC
>JAICND010000238.1 GCA_025929005.1 Acidimicrobiia bacterium | reverse complement strand
TTGCGTTCTGGCCGAGAGTGCTCACGGGATTCTTTTTCACCTTGACCTGGATAGTTCCCAGCATCGATCGATCCTCGAGCGATACAAGCAGGTGCTACGCGAGGACGTTCCGATCCGGGTGGTGACCACTGGTGATCAGGCTCGCCGGTGGGCGTCGCTTCTGGCTGGCGTTCAGGTCTGGACCCATGAACCAGGTGCAGGGGATCTGGACGGATTCGTTGCCCAGGTGGAGGCCGCCGACCGGTTCGAAGGCAGCGGAACCGTCTAGCCGATCGCGCCAGCCAGCGCGTTGTGAGCTGTCACCTCGGCCCGATGAACCTCCAAAAGCGCCCCCGCCATCTCGGCAAAGAGGCGGACCTGTTCGCTGGCACTGAGGCCCATGTCCGACTCTTGCAACAGACGGTTGCTGTGCGCTCCCATGGTGGCAGCCTCCTCCCAGCCTGCGTCTCCCTTGGCCACGGCTGACCACTTACGGGCATTGAGGTCAACAACCTGTTTGACCAAGGGAACGGACAGACAAGTCGCGGCGAACCTCTCCCAGGCAGACGCGGCCTGGCGATATGCCGCCGCAGGTGCATCGAGATCCCGGTCGGTCAGACGGGCGGCTTCGATCAGAAACTCGACGAAGAGCATCCGCAGGTTGCCGCCGAGGATGCCAGCCTCCGTGACCGACTCGTAGGTCGACACCAGGGCCCTGAGCAGGAACCGGCCGTCGGCAAATACCCGCGGCCAGGCTTTGGGATTGCGCTCGTCGGTCAACATCCTCGCCCATTTGCGAATCGCGGGCAGGGAGAACGAGTCGGAACTGGAGGCGAGGTGCTCGACCTGCTCGGCCAGGGCGAGGTCGATCGATGCCGTCAGCCTCTCCAAGGTCAGCTCCGAGGCCGCCGGGTCGGGGACCAGGAGCCGGTTTTTGTACGAGGGGATCCGCCCTCTGGCGACGGCCATCTCCGCCTCCGAAACCGTCAGGCGACCCCGGTTGCGATCGTCGACGAGGAACCGACCATCCTCACGTCCGTAGAGCGTGATCGTGTAACCCAACCAGCCCGCTTCCTCTTCGGGCAGGTGCCAGTAGGGAAGATCGGCAGTCGAGACAAAGGCCACCGCCGGCAGACCGGCGTCCAAAGCTTCATTGAGCTGTTGGGCGGCCCGCTTCTCGCCGCCGGTCTCGAAGACGGTCACCGGTACACCCAGACGTTCGCAGGTCTTGCGTAGCCACCGGTCTGGGTACTGCCACTGGTTGCGAAAGGCGGTCGTCACCAGCCTGCGCTCGCCCCCATGTTCGGCGAACTCCCAGAGAATGTACCCGGCTCCCAAACCACCTCCGAGGCCGAGGATCAGCGCCTCGCTGATAGGACTATCGGTGGTCGGGTCGGAGATTCCCCGGCTGGCGAGCGCGTTCGCCAAGGCTGCGGTCTCAGGGTTGAAGCCCCCACGCAGCTGATACTCACTCGGTGGCTGAGCATTGAGAACGTGGCGGCGGGCGACGGTGTAGCTCTCACCGGTCTTGTCCATTCGTGCGCGCACGAGCGCCTTGAGTTTTTTCTGTGTGGTCATGTTGTACCTCCGCACACGGGCTGCCGTGGCTCGCCCACACCTCTGCCGGCGGCACCCGTCATGCTCGGGACCAACACGGAAATTTGCGTCTCGATGACAACGGTCACCTTTCCCCGCGCCTTGCCGGATGGTGTGGGCACCCGGTCTGCAGGTGAGGCGAGAGACTCGCCGACCCGCAGCTTAGGAGAAAGCCCACCAGGGCGGAGGCGAGACCGGGGCCTCCACCTGTAACGAGAGGCCCCGATCGGTAGCATGGAGGCATGCCTTGTGAGCCTCGGCGACAGCGTGCCAGTCTTTTCGCTGCTCCATAACCAGCGGCTTTAGACGTTGGTTACTTCCCAATTTTCACAAGGAGCGCTTCCCATGTCTGACCTCATATCCCGCCATCAGGGCCTCATCGCCCCGGTAATCGCCTTCGACACCGAGATCATCGCCGAGAGAGCCGAAGGCATCTGGGTCCACACTGCTGACGGGCGGCGTTATGCCGACTTCGCCTGCGGCACTGCGGTCACCAATCTCGGGCACAACCACCCAGCAGTGGTGGCGGCGGCCCATGCCCAGATCGATCGTTTCGTCCACTCCGGCTGCATCTTCCGATACGACACCATCGTCGAGGCCGCCGAACGGCTCCGAGATATCACGCCTCCCGGTATCGAGAAATTCGGATTTGCCAACTCCGGTGCCGAAGCAGTTGAAGCTGCCGTCAAGATGACCCGCAAGGTGACGGGACGCCAGGGTCTGGTCGTGTTCCGGGGGGCCTTTCACGGTCGCACGATGGGATCCGTGTCTTACACCACCTCCAACGCCAAGTACCGCGAGGGCTACCACCCCATCCTGGGTTCGGTCTTTGTGGCTCCATTCCCCCATCCCTACCGCTGGGGAATGACTGAGGACCAGGCTGTCGATCACTGCTTGTGGGAACTGTCGATGATGTTTCGACACGAGGTCTTTCCGACCAACATCGCCGGATTCCTAATCGAACCGGTGCAGGGCGAAGGCGGCTATTACGCGGCGCCCGCTCGCTTCTTGAACGAACTCGCCGAGCTGGCCCGCAAACACGGCATCAAGCTGGTCTACGACGAGGTCCAATCAGGATTCGGCCGGACCGCGGAGTGGTTCGCTTCCGATCACTACGAAGCCAAACCCGACGTGATCGCCCTCGGCAAGGGCATCGCCAACGGGCTGCCGTTGTCGGCGTACGGCGCCTCGGCCGAAATGATCGATTCCTGGCCGCGTGGGTCTCATGGCACCACCTTCGGCGGCAACCCGGTGGCCTGCGCCGCCGCCGTCGCGGTGATGGACACGATGGGAGGCTTGCTCCCCCACGCCCGCGAGTTGTCGGCCCATGCCCTCGAGCGATTGGGCAAGCTCGCCACCGATTACCCCACCGTGGGTGACGTCCGTGGTCTGGGCCTCATGATCGGGATCGAGTTGGTTAAGGATCAAGACACACGAGATCCGGATCCGGATGCCTTCGCGTCCATCCAACGCTTCTGCCTGGACCGCGACCTGATCGTCATCGACTGCGGCCCCGACGCCAACATCATCCGGTTCGTGCCGCCGCTCGTCACCACCCAGGCTGAACTGGACTGGGCCATCGACCTCATCGATCAAGCGATCGATGCCTATGAGAGCGAACCGGGGAACTGACCGGGTTGGATCGGCGTCCAAGGCCCATGCGAACCAAAGTGATCGCCCTTTTGGCGTTCGCCCTGCTGGCCGTGGCCTGTGGCGCCGGCGAGGACGGCGGACTTGCCTCAACCCTCAAACTCAACGACGACCCGGAGTCAGCCCTTTTGATCGTGCGCGACGAGGGCGGCTTTGTTCCGCCCGACTTCATGGTGCGGCAAGGGCCCCGCCTCATTCTGCTGCGCGACGGCACCCTCATCAGCCAGGGCCCCATGATCGAGATCTTCCCTGGGCCGCTGTTGCTCAACTATCAGCAGACCCAGCTCGACGAGGAAACGATGCTCTTCGTTCTCGAGGAGATTGACACCCTCGGGTTCGTGAACATCGTCGACGAGACCAACAACGACGCCGCCAACTTCATCGCCGACGCTTCCACGACGGTGGTCACGTTCTTCAACCAGGACGGCACCCACCGATTCGCGGTGTATGCCCTGGGTCTGGGCTCCGATCCTCTGGGCGG
>JAICND010000323.1 GCA_025929005.1 Acidimicrobiia bacterium | reverse complement strand
GTCAGCAATCGCCGAGAGATCTTCCGTCAGAAGCGAGTCCTGTTGGCCAAGACCTTCGACTCGCTCGGGTTTCCCGTGAGGGGATCAACCGCCGGCATCTACCTCTGGATCAAGGTGGAGGATGACATCGCGATTAGTGAGAGACTCGCCAACGATCACATCCTCGTCACTCCGGGTCGAGTATTCGGAGCCGGCGGGGAAGGTTACGTGCGTCTTGCCCTGGTGCCGACGCTGGAAGAGTGCGACGCGGCCGCCGAGGCCGTGAGGCGATGTCTCGGGAGCTGATCGAAGACGCCTTTGCAGGCAAAGTGCCTCTCGAAGAGGCGCGGGCAGCTGTCGATGAGGCAATTGCCGGCCTAGATAACGGCTCGTTGCGAGTCGCCGAGAAGGTAGACGGTGAATGGCGGGTCAACACCTGGCTCAAAGAAGCGATCCTGCTCTATTTCCGTCTGCGCGAGATGACGACGTTCGAGGTTGGGCCCTTCGAGTTTCACGACAAGATCCCCCTCAAGCACAACCTTGCCTCCCAACAGGTGCGGGTGGTGCCTCCCGGGACCGTGCGCTACGGCGCCTTTTGTGAGCCAGGTGTCATCGTCATGCCAGGGTACGTAAACATCGGAGCGCGAGTAGGGACGGGGTCGATGGTCGACACCTGGGCGACGGTGGGGTCGTGTGCACAAATCGGACGCAACGTCCACCTGTCCGGAGGAGTGGGTATTGGAGGAGTGCTGGAACCTCCCAGCGCTCGTCCCGTAATCATCGAGGATGGAGCGTTCATCGGAAGCCGTTCGATCGTGGTGGAAGGTGTGATAGTCGGGGAGCGGGCAGTGCTGGGTGCCAACACGGTCATTGCCGCCAACACCCCCATCATCGACGTCACCGGCGCAGAACCCGTGGAACACAGGGGGCGGGTGCCTGCTGGGTCAGTCGTCGTCCCGGGCACCAGGCCGAAATCATTCCCGGCCGGTTCGTATCAGCTTTCGTGTGCATTGATCGTCGGCCATCGCACCGAGCGAACAGACGAGAAGACGGCTCTCAACGAATACTTGCGCGATCTGGGCGTTCAACTTTGAGTTCCCTTGCAGATACATTGGCCTGGCTTGTCGACATTCCATCTGTGACAACCACCGAAGGGCGGATTGCGACTGAGATCGCCGCTCGTCTCTATCCGGCCCTGGGCCTGGATGGAGTTGACAGATTCGGTAACTCGCTGATTGCTGGTCGGCGCAGCGGTCGACCCCTGGTGGTTCTGGCGGGTCATCTCGACACCGTTCCCTCCCAGGGACAGGGTCCGGCCCGAATCGAACAGGGGAGACTCCATGGTTTGGGGGCTGCGGATATGAAGGCAGGGTTGGCAGTGATGCTCCACCTGTTGGAGGATCCCGAGGTCGTCATGGGCAACTACGACCTGGTCGGAATCTTTTACGCGGGGGAAGAGGGTCCTTCGGCGGGCAATGAACTCGAGACCATCCTGAACTCTGCGGCCTGGCTCCAGGACGCAGAACTGGCGGTCGTGCTGGAACCATCCGACGGCGAAATCCAGATCGGCTGCAACGGGATCATCAATGCCAGGGTGGTGTTCCACGGTCAGTCGGCCCACTCGGCCCGGCCCTGGCTCGGCGACAACGCCATCTCCAAGGCCGGCTCATTTCTCGAAGGGCTGCACCGGAGACAACCGGAGGCTGTCGAAATAAGCGGTCTCGTCTACCGGGAGGTGATTTCGGTGACCCGCGCCCAGGGCGGTATCGCCAACAACATCATTCCGCCACGCTTCGAACTCAACCTCAACTACCGCTTTGCTCCGACCAAGACGCTCGTTGAGGCGGAGACGACGTTGCGCGAAATCTGTGCGGCGGCTGACGAGGTGGAGGTCGTCGATGGGGCCCCCGCCGGCCCGGTCGACACCGACCACGTCCTCTTGGACAAGCTCGCCGCCGCCGCCGGCGCGACCCGCACCGCCAAACAGGGCTGGACCGACGTGGCCAGATTCGGGACGAGAGGCATCCAGGCCGTCAACTTCGGGCCAGGAGAGACAGCCGAGGCCCATCAGGCGGATGAGAGCGTGGCGCTCTCCGATCTGGATCGAAGCTTCGAAAGCTTACGGTCGATCCTGGTCGGCTAGTCCCCGGCTGTAGCCACGGCCCATCGTCCCTCGGGATCTATGACGATCCGAAAGAAGGCGTAGCTGCCATAAGCGCGGGCCTGGCGGTACTCCTCGGCGCTAAGGGTCCCCGAAATCGCTTCCCAGTCCTCTTCGGTGTTGGTCGCGAAGACCGCCGGCCAGTTGTATCCGAAGTCATTTCGAGCCGGTTCGGTATTGAGAATTCTCACGATCCAATTGGCCACGTCATGCCCGTGGCGGGCACTCCGAATCCAGGAGCGTAAGGGGTCGTCAACGTCACCGAAGCCGAACGCAGTCCCATCGGCGAGGGCCAGCTCCGCCAGACCATCGAGATCACACATGGCTGCCATTCCATATAGACGCTGACGGGTCGCCTCCACCGCGGTAGGGAGGTCCTGGGGAGCCAGCGCCCCCGGGCGGTCGAGTGGCGTGCACGGGAGACCCGTTTCCCCTGATCCCAGCGAAGCGCCCGCGAGAGTGAGGCTTCCGGTCAAGGTGAAGGTCGAGCTATTGGGGGCTTCAAAGATAGGCTCAAAGGAGCCCTCCATGAACCTACCCACGCTGATGGTCTTTCCGCCATAGGCGACAGTGCCGTCGGCTGCCACTTGGAGGTCCCAGGCTTCTCGGATGTCCTTGGACTCAACGGCATCGCCGGAGGCCAGGTGCCTTACGACGAGTTCTCGACCACTGTCAGAGTCCTCAATGGTGTAGAGGAACCCATCCGCCATCCCCACAGCGTTGATCGAGGGGAGGCACTCTCCTTCCAGCGGCGAAAAGTCCTCATACCGTCCGCCTGTGACAAAGTAGAACTCGAGGGTGTTGCAGTCACCG
>JAICND010000073.1 GCA_025929005.1 Acidimicrobiia bacterium | reverse complement strand
TGGTGATGGAGGTTGGAAGGCTCGGAGGGGATGATCGCGACTGCAAAGGCGATCGTTACGAGTTCTGAGTCGGCTACTCCCCTAATAGCGTCAGAGGTTTCGTCTGGCGCCGGGGTTGCGGGCCAACACAGGACCAAACTCTCGACGGCACCAGGATGGTCAAGGGCGAGACGCAACGCCGCCGAGCAACCATTTGATCCGGCGACCACCACTGCCGGATCGCCGATGACGAATTGACGCAGCCGATCACCTTCCTCCACCCACGATCTGGCGTTGGCGAGGCGGTCGGGAGCGAGCACTTCGTAACCGGCCGCCTCCAGGTCCTCGACGATTCCCGGATCCACCCAGAAACGCTGCGAGTCGATCTCTCCTCGGAGTCCTCCATGGACCAGGAGGATCACGGATAAAGCATCAGCTGGGTGTTGCGGAAGACTGCGACGTTCTTTCCTGTCGCCTCAGCAGTGACGATGGCATCCCATACCTGGGTGGTGCGGCCGCCATGAACAATCGAGGCCCGCGCCAACAAACCCCCGGAGTTGAGAGTGCTGATGTGGTTGCTCTTGAGTTCGATCGTCGTGAAACCGTAAGCGCCAGGCGGGAGCGAGGCGACCGTGCCGTAGCCGGCAGCAGTGTCGGCCAACGTGACGATCGTTCCAGCATGAAGGAAGCCATTGGACGCTTCGTGGATGCGCTTCACGTCCAGGCGCATCACACACGAGCCCTTGGCCAGCTCGATCATTTCGATCCCGAGCAAACCCGGGAGACGGTCGGAGCCGGCAGCTTCCAGAAAGGCCGCCAGTTCAGTGTGGTCGGTCGGGAACGAGGTGACTTCGGCCATGGATCGAAGATAGCCGCGGGGTCTCTAGCCTCCGACATGTGGAACCGTTGAGTTGGATCGTTGCCGCTCTGTTCGGTCTTGCCGGTGGGTTCTATTTTGGACGTCATCGCCAGGATCAACAGGCTGTGCTTGGGGCACTGGTGCTGTCCGTGTTGATTGGGGTCGTTGTCTGGATCGCCGA
This sequence comes from Acidimicrobiia bacterium, assembly GCA_025929005.1. Classification (GTDB taxonomy): domain Bacteria; phylum Actinomycetota; class Acidimicrobiia; order Spongiisociales; family ZC4RG35; genus JAICND01. The sequence continues at coordinate 6,149 of JAICND010000073.1, read as the reverse complement.
TCCGCGGCACCTGGCGGGGCCGTCCTTGGTTGTTGGATGTGGAGCGGGGCTGGCAGGACTGTTGTGGTCAAGGCGGATGGTGCGGGCGTGAAGGATCCAGTCGAGGAACAGATAAAAGAGGCGATCGCCCGAGGCGACTTCGACAATTTGCCCGGCCAAGGTCGCCCTTTACCCAAAGGAGACGATGGCCCTGGGTGGTGGGCCCGGCGACAGATCGAGCAGATGCGTCGCCAGGACCGGCTTGCTGAACTCTCGGCTCGGATCGATCGTGATCTCGGTGAGGTCTGGGTCCTGCGTGACGAAGCCGCGGTACGGGAGCGGGTAGCGGAGTTCAACGCCGAGATTGGAGCCGCCAATGGTGACGTTCCGGTTGACGAGCAGTTGCAGCCGTTGGATCCAGCCGAGGTGCTCGCCACCTGGCGCAGGATGTACCGAGCCCGCCGCTAGGCGGGGCCAACGCGTGCTGCGCCTTAGGGGGTATGAGCGTGGCGGGCCAGGTCGCTCAGCGCCGCGAATTCCAGTGTGGCCGCATGGGTCGCCTCCAGCACCACCGGTGGTGCCATGCCGGCATCCAGCGCCTCCACCCAACGAGAAGCGCACAAACACCAGCGGTCGCCGGGTTTGAGCCCTGGAAAGCCAAACCGCGGGGTCGAGAGATCATTCCCAGCCTGCATGCTGAACTCGAGGAACTCGGCGGTCATCACCGCGCAAACGGTGTGGACCCCAACATCTTCGGCCCCGGTCTCGCAACAACCCTCGCGGTAAAAGCCGGTCAGCGGGTCGAAGGAACAGTCCTCCAGGTCAGTCCCCACCACGTTCTTCGCCACGGGTCAATCCTACCGATGAGCGAAATGGTGGAGGGCGATGGCTGCCGCATGTCCCACGTTGAGCGAATCCATCCCCGATGCCTGGGGAATTCGCACCCTTTCATCAGCCGCTGCCATCGCTTCCGCCGACAGCCCGGACGCCTCGGATCCCATCATCACCGCAACCCTCGACAACTGCTCCAGCTCACGAATGTCGCGCGCGTCTGAGACTGGAGTCATTGCCACCAGGGTGAACCCCTTCTCCTTCAACAGGTCAAGATCCTCCGGCCAACGCGACGAGCGGGCCATAGGAACCGTCAGCACCGCTCCCATGGAGACCCTCACGCATCGCCGGTAAAAGGGGTCCGCACAGGTCGGATCGAGCACAACACCATCGATGCCCAACGCGGCAACAGTACGGATGATGGCTCCGAGGTTCTCATGGTCGTTGAGACCCTCAAGCACAACCATGGTCTGGCATGACGACGCGACTTCAACCACCTCGGGAAGAGGGCGAATCTCGACCGCAGCCACTACCCCCCGATGAAGTTGGAAGCCGACCGTCGCCTCGACCACTTCCTGGGTGGCCACCAGCAACGGTACTCCTGAGGGCGCCGCGAGGCGGTCGACCTTGTCGGCGCTCACGAGTACCGATCGGATCGGCCAGTCAGTCCGCAACAGACGGACCACAGCCTCCCATCCTTCCACGATGAAGAACCCCACCCGTCGGGCCGGATCGGCCAGGTGGAGGTAATCCGCCACCCTCGGGTCGTCAGGGTCGCTAATAACTGTCCTCATCGAATCATCAGTCCACGTCGAAAACCTGCGTCGAACCTTCAAGGTACCGGTCCGCGAAGGGGGGCTGAAGGCTTCACTTCGAAGCCTGGTCGCCCGCGAGCACAAGATCGTCGTGGCAGTCGAGGGCGCCACCTTCGATCTGCGTCAGGGTGAGATCGTCGGTTTTCTAGGACCGAACGGAGCCGGCAAGACCACCACTCTCAAGATGCTGTCCGGCCTTCTCTTTCCCGACTCAGGGGTGGGGGAAGTCCTGGGGCATGTTCCCCATAAACGGGAACCGGCCTTCCTCAAACGCATCGCTCTCGTCACGGGCAATCGCAATGCCCTGGCGTGGGACCTGCCCGCCCTCGACTCATTCCTACTTCTCAAAGCTCTCTACGACATCCCCGCCGCGGACTTCACCCGGCGCCGCGACCAGTACATCGACCTGCTCGAACTTGGAGAACTCGTCACCAAACCGGTCCGTAACCTGTCGCTAGGCGAACGGATGAAGGTCGAGCTGGCCGGAGCCCTGCTGCACGCCCCCGAGGTGCTTTTCCTTGACGAACCCACCCTCGGTCTTGACGTGACGATGCAGAAACGGTTGCGAGAGTTCATACGCGAATACAACCGCGAGTACGGCTCCACGGTTTTGCTCACGAGCCACTACATGGCCGATGTCGTGGCATTGAGCGAGCGGGTGATCGTCATCCACCGCGGCAAGCTTCACTACGACGGCGGCCTGGCGGGACTAACCACCCGGTTCACGACGTTCAAGACCATCACGGTGGTGGGGGATGGACTGCCCCCTGATATCGACGCGTGGGGTGAAGTGGTAGAACGCTTCCCTGACCGGGTGACACTCCGGGTTGCCCCGGATCAAGTGGGAAGGGTGGCGGCCGGACTTCTCGCCACTGCCACCATCGACGACCTCACCATCGAAGATCCGCCCATCGAAGACGTGATCGAGCGGGTCTTCGCCGAGGCCGGCGAAGAGACCTGATGTCCCTGCTCCGTTACTACGTGGCGGAGGCCCGCAACGGCCTGCTCCATGAGTTCCAGTACCGGGTCACCGCCTTCATCGGGCTCATCGGATTTCTGATCGAGCCAGTCGTGTACCTGGCGGTATGGCGATCGGTGGCCATCGCCCAGGGCGGGGCAGTCGGTGACTACGGGCTCAGCGACCTGACCGGGTACTACATCGCCTGGAGCCTGGTGCGTGCGATGAACCTGGCCCTTAATCCCTACGCCTGGGAGTGGCGCATCCGGGGTGGGCGGCTCAACGAATTCCTGATCCGACCGGTGCACCCATTTCATCGTGACTTCGCATTCTTTGCCGGCCAAAAGCCGATCTGGATCGTGATGGCACTGCCGCTGGCCGCAATCATGTGGCTCACCTTCCGACCCGATCTCAGCTTCAGCCCTTTCGGCTTGCTCGCCTTCTCCATTGCCATCTGGTTCGCATTCACCATGCGACACATGGTCCTGTTCCTGCTCGGCAGCGTGAACTTCTGGACGACCCGCACCTCAGCGCTTTTCGAACTCAATGTGGCCCTCGAGTTGATGCTGTCTGGACGACTGGTGCCCATGTCACTGATGCCCGAATGGGTGCAGCGAGTCTCCAACTTCCTGCCGTTTCGGTGGACCTTCCAATTTCCCATCGAAGCGGTGATCGGTCGCCTTGATAACACTCAGATCTTGTTTGGCCTCGGAGTGCAGGTCGCCTGGATCCTCGGTCTGACCCTGCTGATTCGTTTGGTCTGGGGAAGAGCCATCAAGCGATATACGGCGGTGGGCGGATGAGAGTGCTCCGCCTCGGCTGGGCCTACTTCAGGGTCATCGCCGCCAACGAGTTCCAGTACCGGGTCAATCTCGTGTTGCAGCTCCTCAATTCGGGCATCACCCTCGCCACTGGAATCGTGGCGATCTCCCTCGTGTTCACGCATACGCCGGATCTGTCGGGATGGACCCGGGAGGAATTGCTGGTGGTGATGGGTCTTCACATCGCCGTGGGTGGGCTGATCGGTGCGCTGGTACGGCCTGGGATGAGCCAATTCATGCAAGAGGTCGAGGAGGGAACTTTCGATCTTGCCCTGACCAGACCGGCCGACAGCCAGCTGCTCGTAAGTATCCGGGCATTTCGCGTCTGGCAGCTGATCGACGTGATCGTCGGGGGTCTGGTTGTCGCCTACGGCGCCACCTCGATCGAGGGGGTCGGAACCGGGCGTTTGCTCGCATTTCTGGCGGCGGCGGCAATGGGGGTGATCGTCCTCTACTGCCTCTGGATCATGTTGGCGACAACCGCCTTCAGGATCACAAGGGCCGACTCGATCTTCGACATGTTCGACGGTATGTATCAGGCCGGGCGCTGGCCGGTCTCGATTTATCCCGGCTGGCTGCGCGGGACTCTCACCTTCGTGATCCCGCTGGCCTTTGCGATCACCGTCCCGGCCGAGACCCTGGCCGCCCGCCTCGGTCCGGGGTCGTTGGTGCTCGGACTCCTCGTCACGGTGGCCGTGACCGCGCTGTCCCGATTTGTGTGGTTGCGATCGATCCGTCACTACAGCGGAGCTTCAGCCTGATCGATCCGCGAACCCCGGGTTCTAGTTCCCACTTTTGGGAGCTGGAACCCGGGGTTCGCGGTTTCACAGGCCGCCGCTAGCGTTGCCCGCATGGCTGAGCCGCTCGTTGTCGCCCGCCAGCTGACCAAGAAGTTCGGCGAAATGACTGCCGTGGCCGGTGTCGACTTCGAGATCTCTGCCGGCGAAGCCTTCGGATTCCTGGGTCCCAATGGGGCGGGCAAAACCTCCACGATGAAGATGATCGGCGCCACCTCCCCCGCCACGTCTGGTGAGCTAACCGTGCTCGGAATGGACCCGGACAAACACGGTCCCGCCATCAGGGCGCGGCTGGGGGTGGTGCCCCAGGAGGACAACCTCGACACCGAACTCACCGTCGAAGAGAACCTTCTGATCTACGGGCGCTATTTCGACCTTCCCCGCGCCGAGATACGCAAACGGATCGACGAACTGCTCACGTTCTCCCAGCTCGCCGATCGTCGCAAGAGCAAGGTCGAACCCCTCTCGGGAGGAATGAAACGTCGCCTCACCATCGCCCGCGGTCTCATCAACAAACCCGACATGCTCATCCTCGACGAGCCCACCACGGGTCTCGACCCCCAGGCCCGCCATCTGTTGTGGGACCGGCTCTACCGGCTCAAGCGCGATGGGGTCACACTCATCATCACCACTCATTACATGGATGAGGCCGAACAACTCTGCGATCGGCTTGTCATCATGGACAAGGGGGCGATTGTGGCGGAGGGCTCTCCCCGCAGCCTCATCGAAGAGCACTCCACTCGTGAGGTGCTCGAGCTCCGGTTCCCGGTGGGTCTGCAGGAGGCAGCGGTGCCCCGACTTGAAGGCCTCGGCAAGCGCATCGAAGCCCTGCCCGATCGGGTGTTGATCTATGCAGACGACGCCGAGGATCAACTCGACGAGATCCACCAGCGCGGCGTCAACCCCGAGACCACCCTGGTTCGTCGCTCCAGCCTCGAAGACGTGTTCCTCCACCTCACCGGCCGCTCCCTGGTGGATTGATGACCGCCACTACCACCACCCTGCGCGTCGTCGAGGCCCATGCCCGGTATTACAGGCGCACCTGGCGCGGTTCGGTCATCTCCACCTTCGCGTCACCGCTATTCACTCTGTTAGCGATGGGCATGGGGCTCGGTCTTCTGGTCGATCGAGAGGGCGGCCCCGGCGGGGTGCCCTATCTCACCTGGCTCGCCCCCGGTCTCCTCGCCGCCGCTGCCATGCAGACGGCCGCCGGCGATTCGTCGTACCCGGTGATGGCCGGCATCAAATGGACCAAGAGCTATCACGCCGCCCTCGCCACCCCGGTCGGCGTCCCCGCCCTCACCTACGGACACTTTGGGTGGGTGGCTTGCCGGCTGGCCCTGAGCCTCACGGTCTATGCCGTGATCATGATGCTCGTCGGAGCGGTGAGCCCGATCCGGGGCCTCCTGGCGATCCTTCCCGGCATCCTCACCGGGATGGCGTTCTGCACTCCGATCACCGCCTGGGTGGCCCAGGCCAAGAACGACGCCAAGCTGCCGTCGCTCTTTCGGTTTGTCATCGTCCCGCTGTTCCTCTTCTCCGGGACTTTCTTCCCGATCACCCAACTCCCCGGGTGGATGCAACCGGTCGCCTACTTCACTCCGCTCTGGCACGGGGTCGAGTTGGCCCGGGGGGCAGCCGGGGTGCCGCTCAGCCCCCACTTTCCGTGGTACGTCCACACGGCGGCGCTGTTGGCCATCGTCGTCGTCGGCGGTTACATCGCACTCCGAAACATGGAAAAGGAACTTCGCAAGTGAGCTCGACGCTCACCACCAGGGTCATCCCAACGATCCGCCGCCCCGGCACCCGTGCCCACCGGCTGCTGGAGCGCAACGTGATGGTCTACCGACGGATCTGGATGGTGCTGTTCTCGGGCTTCTTCGAGCCGATGTTCTACCTGCTCGGTCTCGGCTACGGGCTCGGCACGCTCGTCGGAACGGTGCCGGGG
>JAICND010000543.1 GCA_025929005.1 Acidimicrobiia bacterium | reverse complement strand
GTTGAAGGGATAGTCAACCGATCCCATCGGGGTGGACTTGGTGCGTTTGCCCTGTTCGGAGGTCGGCGAGTACTGGCCCTTGGTCAGCCCGTAGATCTGGTTGTTGAAAAGGAGGATCTTCAGGTTGAAGTTGCGTCGGAGCGAATGGATGAGGTGGTTCCCGCCGATTGACAAAGCGTCGCCGTCGCCGGTCACTACCCACACCGCCAGATCCGAGCGCGTGGCGGCGATTCCGGAAGCGATGGCGGGGGCCCGACCATGGATCGAGTGCATCCCGTAGGTGTTCATGTAGTAGGGGAATCGAGAGGCGCAACCGATCCCGGAGACAAACACGATCTTCTCTCGGGCGACACCCATCGTGGCCATGTAGTTCTGGACCGCGGCCAGGATTGTGTAGTCGCCGCAGCCCGGGCACCAACGAACCTCCTGGTCGGTCTGGAAGTCGGACCTTGTATAAGTAGGGGAGGTCATATGTCGAGCACCTCCAGAATCGCCTCTTCCACCTCCGCCACCTTGAACGGCTCGCCTGCCACCTTGTTGAGCCCGCGAGCATCGATGAGGAAGTCCGCCCTCAGCATCTTTACAAGTTGCCCGGTGTTCAGTTCGGGCACCAACACCTTCGGGTAGCTGCGGAGGACTTCGCCGAGGTTGCGGGGGAACGGATTGAGGTGGCGCAGGTGGGCAGTCGCGACCTTGCGGCCCCTCGCCCTGACCCTGTTGATGGCAGCCCGGATGGCACCGTAGGTCGATCCCCATCCGATCACCAAAAGTTCGGCTCCCTCGTCAGCATTCACCACGACTTCGGGAATGTCCTTGGCGATGTTGGCCACCTTCCAGGCCCGCGAATCGGTCATCAACTGGTGGTTGGCCGGGTCGTAAGAAACGTTGCCGGTAACTGCTTCCTTTTCGATTCCTCCAATGCGGTGCTCAAAACCCGGGGTTCCAGGAATGGCCCAGGGGCGGGCAAAGGTGTCGAGGTCCCGCATGTACGGCAGGAAGTGACCGTTCCCGTTGCTGGCGACCGCGAACGGCACCGAGATGTCCGGCAGGTCCTCGACCATTGGCAGTTTCCATGGCTCGGAGCTGTTGGCGACGTGATTGTCGGACAGGAGGACGACCGGAGTCATGTATTTCAAAGCGATTCGGGCTGCTTCGATGGTGAGGTCGAACGCCTCCGACGGGGTGGAGATGGCGATGACGGGAAGCGGCGACTCGCCGTGACGGCCGAACATGGCCATCAACAGGTCGGACTGCTCCACCTTGGTCGGCATGCCTGTCGATGGCCCCGCCCGCTGCACATCGACGACGATCAAGGGCAACTCAGTCGTTAGAGCCAGCGACATCGACTCGCTCTTCAATGCCATTCCGGGCCCCGAAGTTCCGGTCACGGCCAGGTTGCCGGCGAAAGAGGCACCGATTGCCGATCCGATGGCGGCTATTTCATCTTCAGCCTGGAACGTGCGGACCCCAAAGTTCTTGTGCATGGAGAGCTCGTGAAGGATGTCGGATGCAGGGGTGATCGGATAGCTGCCATAGAAC
>JAICND010000186.1 GCA_025929005.1 Acidimicrobiia bacterium | reverse complement strand
GATGAGGCCCAACTTCGGGCAGCCCTCGACAGCCGCGACCGCTATCAGGCGGAGTTGACTCGCAGCGGTTACGGGATGATCACCACTGAGATCAAGCCGGCCGGTGCCTTCTACTACGCCGAGGACTACCACCAGCAGTACCTGGGGAAGAACCCCAACGGCTATTGCGGAATCGGCGGAACCGGGGTGAGCTGCCCTACAGGAGTCGGAACCGGCCAGTAATCGGCCGAACCTGCCCCCACCAGACTCAGGTGGCGGTCGACCAGCCGGCCAGGGCCGCGACTCTCTCCACCAGTTGGGCCGGTGAGATATCCGACTCGAACTCGGCCGCAACATCGGGGGTGATCCCGTCACCCCCGAAGTCAGTTCCGGCGGCCGTCACCCAGCGGGCCACGGTCAACTTCAGCGCACCGCCGTTGGAGAGGTCGAAGCGCTGTTGAACTGTGTTCTTGCCGAATGTGTTTTCGCCGATCACCATCGCCCGACCTGCCTCCTTGAGGGCACCCGAAAGCACTTCAGAGGCGGATGCACTACCGCGATTGACGATTACCGCGATATCGAGGGTGGGATCGGTCGCCAGACCACCCCGACGAACCTCGTAGGTGTCATCGCTCTCGGGGGCTTCGGTCCTGACCACGACCCCACCGTCCAGGAACTCGCTCGCTATACCGACGGTGGCGTCAAGAGCACCGCCCGGGTTGTCCCTCAGGTCGAGGACAAGTTGATCGATGCCGTCGTTGAGCAACGACTCCAGGGCCGTGTGGACTTGAACGTCGGACTGATCGGTAAAGAGGTTCAGCCGCAGATAGCCGGTGTCCCCAATCATCGCAGTCTCCACCACCGGAATCGTGAGGGACGCGCGCACGATGACGATCTCCAGGGTCTGCCCGGCGCGCTCGATGGTCAGCGTGACCCTCGTTCCGGCGGGTCCGCGGACGGTGGCGGTGACCTCATCGATCGTCCAGCCTTCAATGTCCTCGCCGTTGACTCCAACCATGACATCACCGGTGACGAGGCCGGCCCGTTCGGCGGGGCTATCACTGAATGTGGAAACCACCACCAGGCGACAGGTATCCGAGATAATTCCGCAAGGGGTGGATTCGGGATCCTCAGCCGTCAGATCCTCGGAGGCCACCAGGGCCCCGATGCCCTCGACCTCACCCGACTGGTCTTCTTCGAGGAGCCGCAAGGCTTCAGGGTCGAGATAGACGCTGTTGGCATCAAGAGCCGACATCATGCCCATCAGCGTCGCCTCGTTCGAGTCGGCCTGGGAAGCCCCCTCGAGAGACATCGCCGTGCAGACCAACTCGAACTCGTCGGCGGGGAGATGGCACGTGAGCGCCTCGTTCGCCGGGTTGGTATCGAGGTCCTCGACCGCCTCGGCGGCACTGGTCGCTAGCTCCGTAACAGGGACAGGATCGACGTAGAAGCGCTCGATCAAATCGAAAGCCTCACAGATGAGAGTTTGCTCGCCAGCCTCGGAGCAAGTGATTCTCTCGACCTCGACTGGTGCACCCGTTGTCGTCGGAGCCTCGGACGAGGTGGTCGGTGTCTCCGTGGTGGATGGCGCGGTTGTCTCACGGGTGGGGATGCTGGTATTCGGGGCTGGCGAGCCCGCACAAGCGGCCGCGAGCAACCCACCGACAATTATGAGGGGGAGCCGACGCACGATCTCCATTCAAGCGCAGCGAGAAACTTGCGTGTGGCCGTCAGCGGGTAGCAGCCAAAACCTGTTCGATCACTTGTTCGACGGTGAGATCAGCCGGCAACACAAGCTCAACATCCGGTCGGACTCCCTGTCCGGCCACGGTCGCGCCTCCCGGTGTGATCCACTCGGAAACCGTCACCCGGAGGATGCCGCCGTTGTTCAGCTCGAACGAGTCCTGCACGACGTTCTTGCCGTACGTGGGTTGACCGACGATCACAGCTCGATTCCGCTCGGCAAGAACTGCCGTCAGGATTTCAGCTGAGGAGGCACTGTTCTCGTTGACGACGACCGTGATGGGGATCCGCGTGGCGATCCCTCCTTCGACGGCCGGGAAGTCGAGGTTCTCGGTCGGCGACTGGGTCTTGTAGAGAAGGCCGTCCGAGAAGAACTCGGAACCAATGATCGAAACCGAGAACAGATAACCCCCCGGGTTGTCGCGCAGATCGAGAATCAGTCGTTTGGCGCCTTGATCGAGCAAAGCCTGAAGGCCAAAGTGGACGAAGAGATGGGTTTCGAATCCAAACTCGGCGAGCCGCATGTAACCGACATTCCCCACCATCCGGGAGACGACGGGCATCAAGACCTCTACCTCGTGGGCCAACTCGACCGAGATTTCAACCCCGCCGCGTTGAACCACTACAGCGGTCACTTCACCGGAAGACTTCAAGAGTTTTCCCGCAACATCGAGAACAGTCAGGTCCGTAACGTCAAAGCTGTCGACTGAAACGATCTGGTCTCCGACGATGAGCCCCGAGGTGTCGCCGGGGCTGCCGTCGATGACGACCTCGATGAGGAGGGGACAGGCAGGGCCGATCTTCACGCAGGGAGACCCGGCAACCGTGCGGGCCCCGATAACGATGCCGGCACCGGCGATGACGCCGTTGTCGCCCAGGGCTCCAGTCAATTCCGGGGGAACGTACCGGGTGTAGGGGTCGAGGGACTCCGTGAGCATCTGCACCACTGACGCCTCGACCATCGGCTTGAGCGGCACCGGATCGCTGCGAAGCCGCGACTCGATCGCATCGCACAGAATCGAGAAATCAACCGAAGGCACCGCGCATGTCACCGCGGCTGGCAGATCGGGAGGTTCCGTGGAGGTGAAGATGCTCACACCACCGGCGGCGCTGGCGGCCAGGGAAGTGTGGGCAGGTGGCGAAAGGTGGTTCTCGTCAATGAGCTCAACCACTTCACAGAGAAGGGCGAAGGTGACGGGTGGGGCCGAGCATCCTGTCGGCGTCACTTCGAGTGGCCCGGCGGTGGTCGAGGTGGTCGGAGGGATAGTGATGATCGGCATTGAGGTCTCGAAGGTCCGCGAACCTCCACAGGCGGTAATCAACGCCAGCACGGCCACGGTGAGCCTCTTCTTCACCCCTGAATTGTCGCCTGGTTGGCCCCGAAACTGGAGCCAGAACTAGCGTCCACCGGATCAAAGCGATTCTCAGTTTCCGAAACCTGGAAGGCGAGCAAGGGACGCTGGGCGTCGCAAACGGGGTTTTCGTCGGGCCGGACTCGGTCGATGGTCCCGAACTCGATATCAGCCGCTTCTGGGCGATGGCCGGCCTGGCGGACTGCCATGCTCATCTATGCGCCGACTCGCATGACGAGACCGAACAACCGGGGGATCTCGATTTGGCCCGGCAGCGTGCCTTCACCCAGCTCGAACATGGGGTGTTCTTGGTCGTCGACAAAGGCTGGCGGGACGAGACCGTCATCACACTGATGAACGACCCTCCCGACCGACGTCCCGATCTGGAGGCGGCTGGCAGAGTGATTTCGGGAAGCCACGGCTACTTCCCTGGATTCGCGGTGGAAACGGACGAAGCAGGTCTAGTTGGAGCGGTTCAGGCAGCCAACAAGCTGGGTGGTTGGGTGAAATTGGTGGGCGACTGGCCGCAGAAGGGCCGCGGACCGGTAGTCAACTTCGGCGAGGAGTCGGTGGCTGCGGCCGTGAGAGTGGCCCATGACGCCGGAGTTCGGGTAGCGGTTCACACGATGGCCCCTGACACGCCGGGAATCGCAGTCCGGGCAGGAGTGGACTCGATCGAACACGGTCTATATCTCGAAGAGACTGACCTGGAGGAATTGGGAACGAGGGGTGGCGCCTGGGTGCCGACCATCGTGAACACCGAAGACGTGATGGCGTCTCTGGCCCCAGGCTCGAGTGGGGTTCGCATCCTTGGAACCGGTCTGGAGAACATCCGACGTCTGCTGCCGCTGGCGGCCGACATGGGTGTCCATGTTTTGTGTGGCACCGACCTCGGCCTGGCCCACGGCCAGGTAGCAGTGGAGGCCGTCCGGTTGACGGACTATGGCTTGTCGGCCGCGGCGGCAGTGGCAGCAGCCGGACCCAATGCCTACACCTACCTCGGTAAGAGCTACCTGAGCGCGGGTTCGGCGGCCGACATACTTCTCTTTGATCGGAACCCGCTCGAAGATCCTTGCTCCCTGTCTCATCCGGTGGCGGGGATGCGAGCCGGTCAGGTGGTGTTCGACCGAAGCGGTGTCTTCCAGACATGATGTCTTTGGGAGGGTCAAGAATCTCGGGGGCCTTCGGCGCGAACTTCGGTGATGCCGATCGTGGCCGAATTGTCGTCGTAGGCGCTTCGGAGTCCCCGTCTGTACCCGACGAGTCGGGCCACGGCTAATGCCAGCAAGCCCAGGGGCATGGCATAGGAGCGCAGCCAGAAGCTGGCGGCGGCCAAGAAGGTCCTAACCATGTTGCCGATTATTTCAATCTTG
>JAICND010000370.1 GCA_025929005.1 Acidimicrobiia bacterium | reverse complement strand
TCCCGCCAGCCCCCGGGTCCAGGTGACCACCTTGGAGAGAAGCAGCGTTACAAAGAACTGCCGCTCGGCGTCGGACAAGTGGGCCAGGTACAGGATGGCGCCCCGGGGACCCCCATTCGTGAGAAGGTCCGGGATAGATAGGGGCTGGCCTGTCATCCAGGCGGCAAAGGAGGGCGAGGCGATGAGTCCGTTGAGCCTCATGGCCAACTCCATCCGTTGCTTCTCCGGAAAGAACGCGTCGATTTCGAACACGCCCAGCTTGCGGAATGGCGGCTTGGGGATGGAGCCGATGAGTCCGGCCAGGTCGAGCGAGCGCCCCGCCATCCAGGCGGCTTCGATGAGGTTGGCGAGGAGGATGTGTTCGGGCCCGGAGATGGGGTCGGACTCGATGCCGGCCAGGACCAGAAGAGACGACACCAGGCCTTCGATCTCGGCGCGGATGGCCTCGATGTCGGTGCCGGGGGGCGGCGCGGTGAGGTTGCCAAGGACATTGATGGGGGTCCCGGCTTGTGACCCCGGGGTGTAGATCGTGATGGGTGCGGCATCCTTGAGCCGGCGCATTCGCTGGCCCGTGATGTCCCATGACGCAAGGCCATCCTTCCACTGTCCGGCGGTCCGAGCCGCAAGTTCGTCAGGACTCATCCCTTCGCGGCGGGCGGCGCTCTCGTCGATCCAGGGCCGGAAATCGGTGGGCGAAAAGTCGGGAAAATTCAGGAGAAGGTTGCCCATGTCCCCTTTGGGGTCGATCACCAGGCAAGGCACCCCCGAAATCAAAGCTTCCTCAAGAAGACCGATTGCGAGCCCGGTCTTGCCCGAGCCGGTCATGCCGACGATGACACCATGTGTGGTGAGGTCGGCGGCGTCGATGATCAAGGTCTCGTCCCGGTCCCCTTCATCGTTGAGATAAGCGCCAACGAAGAGATCACCCGGTTTGGTTTCCATTCGTCCGATTGTATGGACCAGCAAGGTGACGAGCTCCTGGGTGCCGAAGGCTTTGGAGCTTCGGCGAGATATCGTGGTTCGGTGACCGCCCAAAACATCGACGAGATGGTTCGGCGCCATCTGGCCGATCGCGACATTCGCTTCACCCAGGGCCGCAAGGCGGTCGTGCGGGCGCTGCACCTTTCCAGTGGACCGCAATCGGCTGCCGATCTACACGCTCGGATGAAGGCTCAGGTGCCGCTGTCGTCTCTATACCGATCCCTGGTCGTGCTGGAAGGTGCGGGGGTGGTGGCTGCCCACCACTCGCAAGGGCCGGTGGCACGATTCGAACTCGCGGAATGGCTCACCGGCCACCATCACCACGTTGTATGCAGGTCCTGCGGACGCGTTGAAGACGTATCCCTTGACCGTCCCACGGAGACTGCCCTGACAGGGATCGTTGGCAAGGTGGCTTCTGAGGCAGGTTTCTCGGTTAGCGAGCACAGCCTCGAGATCGAAGGGCTCTGTCCGGTCTGCTGGGCCGAAAATCCGGTGAGTACCCCCAACCGTTCTTCCTAAGCTCGTTCATTCACGATGACCGCCCGACCTCGTCCTTCTTCGCCCTTTCAGGTTCTGGCTGGTGGGATCAAGTTGATTGCCCGCTTTGTTCGAGCCCGCCCCCGGCCGTTCATCCGAGCCGTAATCGGCGCTGCCATGTTCGCCTCAGCCATCATCGCCAGCGCTCTCGTCATAGGCTGGGTCACCGATACCCTCGTCATTCCGGTCCTCGACGATGGCGAGTCGCCGCGGGGTCGGGTAATTCCAGCAGTCGCCGCGGTCCTCGGTGTAGCCCTGTGGAAGTCGACCGGCATCGTCCTTAGGCGCTTCGGAGCTTCCTGGCTGCAGCAGAACACCCAGGCGGATGTCCGGATGCGATTGATCCGTCATCAACTCGACCTCAAGCTCGGATGGATTTCCCGGCGTTCAACCGGTGATCTGCTGGCCGTGACCGATTCCGATGCCAGTCAGGCAATTTGGATTCTCGGCCCGCTTCCCTACGGGACCGGGGTCTCTCTGCTGCTGATCGGGACCGTGGCTCTCATCTTCAGCCTCGACATCTGGCTGGGTCTCATCACCCTGGCAGCCGCGGTGGCGATCGTCGCCATCGAGATCAAGGGCAGCTGGTCGGCGTTTTCGCAATTCGAAACGGTGCAGACCCTGCGCGGTGAGGTCAGCGACGTCGCTCATGAGAGCTTTGACGGCGCTCTAACTGTCAAGGCCCTGGGTCGGGAGGAGTACGAGACCGAGCGCTTCCGAAACACTGCTGAGAAGTTGCGAGGCGAGCTGGTGTCGGTGGCCCGCAAGTTCGTCTTTTACAGAACCATCGCCGACTCGCTGCCACTGGTGGCGACGGTAGTGCTGCTGGTGGCCGGAGCGATCCGCATCGTCGGGGGAGTGTTGACGCCGGGAGACATGGTGAGCGTCGCCTATCTTTTTTCACTGTCAGCGGTCCCGGTGCGATTGGTCGGTTATGTGATCTGGGAGATGGCCTCGAGCCTGGCTGGTTGGGAGCGGGTCGCTGATGTGCTGGCGGTCGACGAGAAGGTTCCGTACGGGGACCTGCAGGCGACCATCGCGGGGGAGGGCGCCGATCTCGATAGTCTCGAGATCGCCTTTTCATACGGGGGGGAGGCACCGATCCTGCGAGGGATCGACTTCGACGTCGATAGCGGTTCCACTCTCGCGGTCGTCGGTGCCACGGGCTCTGGCAAGACCACGCTGG
>JAICND010000178.1 GCA_025929005.1 Acidimicrobiia bacterium | reverse complement strand
TTAGCTGCCGATCAAGGGTCACCGACCGCCTCGAGATGGCCTACCTCGAAAGCGGCCCGGAAGACGGCGTCCCGGTGGTGATGATTCACGGCAACTTGGCCACGGCCCGGTTCTTCGAACACATCATGTCCGGAGCTCCTGATCGGTACCGGTTTGTCGCCGCCGATATGCGCGGCTTCGGTGACACAGAGCGCAAGCCCATCGACGCCACCCGTGGCCTCCGCGACTGGGCCGACGATACGTACTCTTTGGTTCGGGCCCTCGGCATCGAGCGGCCGGTCCATCTCGTAGGTTGGTCGACCGGCGGCGCTGCGATTGCGGCATACGCCATCGACCGACCGTCTCAGGTCGCGTCGTTGACCTTCATCGATCCAGTCTCTCCATACGGGTTTGGCGGCATCAAGGATGTGGACGGCAACCCCTGCTTCCAGGACTACGCCGGCTCTGGAGGCGGTACCGGCAACCCCGACTTCGCGCAGCGGATCGCACAGGGCGATCGGAGCAGCGATTCCCCTCTTTCACCCCGCAATGTGATGAACAGCTCCTACTGGAGCGCCGCACACCGCGAACCTCCAGACCGGGAGGAAATCCTCCTGACGGAGGTTCTCAAGTCGGCCACAGGCGACGACGGCTATCCAGGCGATTTTGTCGTCTCGGAGAACTGGCCCGGATTCGCCCCCGGCACTCGGGGCATCCTCAATGCCTTGTCAGGAAAGTATTGCGACTGGTCGGGGATTGTCGACATCGATCCCAAGCCTCCCGTCCTGTGGACCCACGGCACCGAGGACATCGTGATAGCGGATGGGTCCGCTTGGGATATGGGAACCCTAGGCAAGATAGGGGTTATCCCCGGCTGTCCGGGACCAGAGGTTTTTCCTCCCCAGCTGATGGTTTCCCAAGTCCGGGCGGTGTTGGCGAAGTACGCGGCGAACGGCGGCTCCACTCGGATCGAAATCTTCGACGGATCCGGCCACGGACCACACATCGACGCCGCCGATCGCTGGAAGGAAGTCTTCTTCGGATTCCTCGGGAGTCTCTAACCCGTCACCCGGGCCGAAGTCTTTAGTAACTCACATAGGTTCCGGAGGGCTCGGGCCCGATGAGATACATGGTTCTTGTCGGCCATCGTCATCTCTGCCAGCGTCCGTCCTTCGACCTCGAATACGGGGTCATATCCAAATCCGAACTCGCCTCGTGGAGCGGGGGTGATCCGTCCGTGGAGCAGCCCTTCACTGACAATCTCGTCGCCCTCCGGGTTGACGAGCGCCACCACCGTCCGAAAACTTGCCTGCCTCTCCACCACGCCATCCAAGTCGCGCAGCAGCCGGGCCACATTGTCCTTGTAGGTGGCATCGGGGCCTGCATACCGGCCCGTCCGAACGCCGGGAGCACCATTCAGTGCCGGAACCTCTAGACCGGTGTCGTCGGCGACAGACGGCAGACCAGTCGCCATCGCCACAGCACGCGCTTTCAGCAAGGCGTTCTCCTCCAGGGTCTTGCCGGTTTCCTCGACATCAGACCACTCAAGACCGCGGACGATTTCAATGTCGAGTCCCGCCGACTCCAGCACCGACTCGATTTCTGCGATCTTGTCTGCATTCTTGGATGCGACCACCAATCGATTGATCATCGTGGCCGCTTGATCATGCGGGGGCAGCGACTGCCCGGCGTTGGGCGTCCACCAGCTCGTCGATACCCTCAGAGGCAACATCGAGCATCTGATCGAGTTCTTTGCGGGAGAAAGGTGCCCGCTCGGCCGTCCCCTGCACCTCTATCAGCAGGCCGCGGCCCGACATCACAACGTTCATGTCCACTTCCGCCCGCACATCGTCCTCATAGTCCAGGTCTAGCAACACGACCCCTTCGACAAGGCCGATGGATACTGCAGCAACATGGTCGATTATTGGGTTCCGGGCCAGGACTTCACGATTGACGCCGTCCGTCAGCGCCTCGTGCAAAGCCACCCAGGCTCCGGTGATAGCAGCGGTCCTCGTTCCCCCGTCTGCCTGAATGACGTCGCAGTCCACCCGCACCATGATCTCTCCCAGCGCGGTGAGGTCAACCACCGAACGGAGCGCCCGCCCGATCAGCCGTGAGATCTCCAGGGCCCGACCCTTGGCGTAATGGTCACGCCCGATCCGCTCAGGCGACGACCCCGGCAGCATTCCGTACTCGGCGGTGACCCAGCCCTTCCCCGAGTCACGCATCCACCGGGGAACCTCGGGCTCGATGGCGGCAGTACACAAGACTCTGGTTCGACCCATCTCAATCAGAACCGATCCCGGTGTCATGTCTGTGTAACCCAGGTGGAGGCGGAGCGGACGCAGTTCCCCGGGAGCGCGGTCCCTCATATCAGAGTTTCCGACTGGCGCCGGGGACGGCCAGTTCAACCGGCCGATCGAAGGTTGCCTCGGCTTCGGCTACCGATTGGGTCGCATCTAGATAAGGCGGGATGTGGGTGAGCATCAGATGGCGCGCACCCATTCTCCGCGCGATGGCCCCCGCTTCCCCGGCAGTGAGATGGTGCGGGTAGGCGCTCTCTCCTGCTGGGCCCTGATAGCTCGCCTCGCAAAGGAAGAGGTCGGCATCAGAGGCGACCCTCATCCAATCACCTGCGGGACCCGTGTCGGCGCTGTAGGCGAGGACCTTGCCGTTGGCTTCCCACCGCGACGCAACGGTAGGGACCGAGTGATCGGTAGTGGCGAAGGAGACCGAGAGTTCGCCGATCTGAACGGCATCGCCGTCGTTCACCGGATGAAACGCAAGGGTTCTGACCAGTTCAGAGTCGTCAGCGGCTTCTACGAATTCCAGGAGTCGATCGACCACCGACTGGGGACAGTAGACCGGCACCCCGTATCGGGGCTCGGGTCGGAACCGGTAGGCATGGAAGGCGGTGAGCAAGTCGAGGCAGTGGTCGGGATGCTGATGAGAAACGACGATTGCATCGATCATGTCCGGTTCGACCGGGAGGGCAGCGAAGGTTCCCGGACCGGCGTCACACCACACGCGGGTCGAGTTCTGTTGGACCAGAAAGGCCGCAGTGGGCCGGCCCGGTGCCGGAAAGGTGCCCGAAGACCCGATAACTATGAGACGCACCCGGTCGAGTGTAAGGGTCAGGGCGCCAGGCGATCGATCCGCCATCCCCCTAGGGACTGCACGTAACGAAATCGGTCGTGGAACCGGGCCTCGCGGCCCTGCCAGAACTCGAAGGAGTCGGGGATCAATCGATAGCCGCCCCAATGAGTCGGCCGCGGGACGTCACCGTCTGGATAGGCCCGACGAAGGTCTTCCAGCAACTGTTCCAAATACTGGCGGCTCTCGACAACTTCACTTTGGGGTGAGGCGGCTGAGGCCAACCTGGCCTCCAGGGGCCGTGAGGCGAAGTACTCGTCAGACACCCTCTCAGTGACTTTCTCCACGAACCCTTCAACCCTCACCTGGCGTCGGATCGGCACCCAGAGGAACACTGCCGACGCCTGCGGGTTTGCGGCGAGTTCGACGCCTTTACGGCTGCGGTAGTTCGTGAAGAAGACCAGCCCCTCCGGGGACAGTCCCTTCAACAACAGTGCCCGAGCCGCAGGGCGACCCTGTTCGCCAGCTGTGGCGAGTACGAAGGCGTTGGGTTCCTCGACTTCGGCCGCTACCGCTGCGTCTAACCATCGTGACAACTGGACGAGGGGGTCAGGATCGAGATCGGTTTGCTCGAGCGGGGCTGACCGATATTCGACTCGCAGCTCCTCAAAGGATGGCGCCATCGGTGTGACGCTACTCAAGCTTGATGGGTCGCTTAAAGGCGCTTGGCGACTTCCTCCAGCATGACCTCGGTAGCGCCGCCTCCGATTGAGTGGATCCGGACGTCCCGGTACATTCGCTCGACGGCGGTTTCGGCGATAAAGCCCATCCCGCCATGAAATTGCACGCAGTCGTACAGAATCTCGTTGACCAGTTCACCTACATACGCCTTGAGCATCGACACTTCCCGAACTGCGTCCTGCCCCTGATCCATCAGCCAGGCAGCGTGCCAAAGGAGCTGGCGGCCAGCTTCCAACCTCGCCGCCTGCATGGCGAGTCGCTGTCTGACGGTCTGTTTCTCCCAGAGAGTCGACCCGAACGCCCGCCGTCCCCGAACGTGCTCGATGGTGATCTCGATGGCCCTTTGCGCCTCCCCCACTGCTTGGGCGGCAATCGCAACCCTCTCGTTCTGAAAGTTGGTCATGATGTAGTAGAAGCCGCGGTTCTCCTCACCGATCAGGTTGTCGGCTGGAACCCAGCAACCATCGAAGGTGAGCTCGGCGGTGTCCGAAGACTTCCAACCCATTTTCGGCAGCGCCCGGCTGACTGTGAATCCAGGGCTGTCGCGGGGGACCGCGAAGACGGAAATGGATCGGGAGCCTTTGCTTGCCGGGTTGGTCTTGGCCGCGACAAAGACCAGGTCGGCCACCGACCCGTTGGTGATGAACATCTTTGACCCATCAAGACGCCAGCCATCGCCGTCGCGGGTAGCCCGAGTTCGCATCGCGGCGACGTCAGACCCGGCGTCGGGTTCGGTGACCGCGATGG
>JAICND010000477.1 GCA_025929005.1 Acidimicrobiia bacterium | reverse complement strand
GCCAACCATCACGCCCGCGCCACACCCTTTCCCTTCAACGTCGCCACCGGGTGGGCAGCTCTAGAAGGTTCGATTGTCTTGTGGGGGCTATTGCTGGCTCTCTTCACCTGGTTCACCCATCGCAGTGTTTTGAGACACGGGAAGGAAGGAGACCGTCTCGGGGTGGGAGCTCTGGCGGTCCTCGGGGTCGTGGCCGTCTTCTTCTTCGGTCTGCAAGCCACCGTGGCCGACCCGTTTCGGGTTTGCACAGAAGCAGCGGCCAACGGGTGCGTTGCCGCCAGTCCGCTCCCCTGGGCGGCTGCCCAGGCACCACCCGATGGCCCGGGTCCCAACCCTCTCCTTCAAAACCACATCCTCATGGCGATCCATCCCCCGATGCTGTACCTCGGCTTCATCGGATTGACGGTCCCGTTTGCCTACGCCATCTCTGCCCTGGCCTTGCGGGAGGGTGGCGTTGAGTGGTTGCGACGAAGTCGACGATCGACCTTGGTGGCCTGGACGTTTCTCACAACCGGGATCGTGCTGGGCGCCTGGTGGGCATACGAAGTCCTCTCCTGGGGCGGATACTGGGGCTGGGACCCGGTCGAGAACGCCTCCTTGATGCCCTGGCTGATAGCGACGGCCTTCCTGCACTCAGCATTGGTGCAGCTGAGACGAGGAGCACTGCAGGCGTGGAACTTTGTGCTCGTCATCGGGGCGTTTTCGCTGACGATCCTCGGGACGTTTCTAACCAGGTCAGGGGTGATCGGTTCTGTTCACTCCTTCACGCAGTCGGCGATCGGACCAGTGCTACTGGGCTTTCTCTTCCTGGTCGTGGCCGGCTCGTTCTGGCTCTTCGCCACTCGCAGCCATCTCGTGGCCGACTCTCCCCGACTCGACTCACTGGTCTCGCGGGAAGGCTCGTTTCTTCTCAACAACCTTCTCCTCACCGTATTCGCATTCGTCGTGTTGACCGGAACCCTTTACCCCCTGGTGATAGAAGCGATCAACGGAGACCGGGTCTCGGTCGGGCCACCCTTCTTCGTGCGAATGGTGGTGCCACTCGCATTTGCATTGTTGCTAGCGATGGGCATCGGGCCGCACACATCATGGAAGGAGACAGATCCTGCTCGACTCGCAGAGAGTCTTCGGCAGCCGGTGCAGATCGCTCTCGCCGCTGGCGCTCTCACAGTGCTCTTTGCCAGCCGCATTGGATACGTGGTTGCAGCGGTGGTGGCCGGCACCTTTGTGATCGCAGCCAGCGTTTCCTTGCTGCTGACACGGGCCCGTCGTTCTGCCCGAGCGCGGTCGTCGGGAGAACCTATTCCGCTGCGCGGCGAAATCCGCCGCCAGCTTTCGACGGAGCCTTCGTTCTGGGCAGGCCAACTGTCCCACGCCGGAGTGGCCCTGATCGCGATCGGCATCGGGTTCACGTCCAACCTCGCTCAACACGGCGAGGTGGCGATGGAACCTGGTGACCACATCGAGTTCGGCGGCTACGAACTGACTTACCGATCGCCGTTCCTGGTCACCGAAACCAGCCGCCGGGTACAAGGGGCAACCATCGAGGTGGCCCTCGACGGTGACGTGGTGACGGAGTTGAGGCCGCGCGCCAACTACTACGGCGCCGACACTTCAGGCATCAGCACTCCCGCCATCCACACTGCTTTCACAGGGGATCTCTACCTCACCCTCGTGCGGATCGATGCCACCGGGATCTCTCTGCGGATGGATACGTCCCCCGGTATCTGGATGCTGTGGGCCGGGGGTCTCATCGCCGCCAGCGGTGGTCTGTGGTCACTGACCGCACGACGTCGGGCGGTGGTGGCTGCCGGTGTCTGACCGTCGCCGCAAGCTGACCTCGTGGTCGATGACCGCCGCCATGGCGGTGGTGCTCGTCGTTGCCGTTGCCCTGGCCCCCGACCCCGCCGGGGATCGGGCCCGGGCACT
>JAICND010000180.1 GCA_025929005.1 Acidimicrobiia bacterium | reverse complement strand
TCTCGACGACGCCACCCTGCCTCTGCCATTCCTCGTCGATTTGCATCATCCTCCGTCCGATCTGCCTGACGACATATCGCCTCTCTTCGCTGTTCATCATTATGCAGCTATCCGCAGGGATAGCTTCCAGACTGTTTCCAGCTTGGACTATCAGACAATCCTGGTCAGCATCTGGAATGCGCTGCGAAGGCGGGTGCCTAGAGGTGTCCTCATTGTGGGCGATCGGGACGCAATGGCTTCACTTGATTCCCTGGTCAGAAGACTCAAAGACAGCGGTCAGATCGAGGCCAGGCACTTGAGCCGGTTCGCCTCGGGAGCGTATATCGCCTCCCAGCGAGAGTCGCGGAGGCTTACGAGACGGTGGTCGGACGTCATCGTGGACATCGAGCGTGAAGCGCCCACCGAGGAGTTGCGCAGCCGGCTCGCTGCAATTGCCGCCCTATCGGGAGTAAAGAAGGTGACGTTGGTCGGCGTCGGAGCAGTCGCAGGTGTGGCCTTTAGTCGCGGGCTTGCGGGAGGCGGAT
Source organism: Acidimicrobiia bacterium (assembly GCA_025929005.1). Lineage (GTDB taxonomy): Bacteria > Actinomycetota > Acidimicrobiia > Spongiisociales > ZC4RG35 > JAICND01. The sequence continues at coordinate 3,987 of JAICND010000180.1, read as the reverse complement.
CACTGGCGACGTTCGAACCCTCCTCCATTAACCAGCTCGCACCCCCCCTCGGCCAACAGGCCGGCGTTGGCGTGGGTCGCCTTGGGCCGGCATGGTCCAGTGCAGGGATTGGAGCCAAGATAGCCATTCTTGCCGCCGCGTCGGCGATCTCCCTCGGCGCTGGTGTCGCAGTTGTGCAGGTGTTAGACAACGACCCACCCAGGTTTGGCGAAGCCACGGAGCTCTCGCCGGTGGGTAGCTCCGACGATGCTTTTCCACTCGGAGAGCCGGCACCGATGACGGCGAATCTCGGTCCAGCCCAGCTGGTAACGGCTGGGGAAGCTCAGAATTACTTCGCGAACTTCGATGGGGGAACTGCGGAGCGAAGAAGCGTCACGATCTTGTATCGCGACACGCGGCTCGAGCTGGGCGACATCGTCGTCCCGATCTCGTACCCCGATGAATTCATCGAGCAGAACGTCGGAGTCTTCACGCTCACCACGTTGACCAGTGAGGGAGAGGTCCGACTCATCGAGACCGGGGCGGGGGCGGCAAACCCATGCATCTATACCCGCACCGGCGACACGGTGGGTGGCTGGCACTACACGGGAGACCCGGGTGTAGTGTCGCTCGCCCTACTCTTCGAGAGTGACGGAACATCCGTCACCGATATCGGAATGCGCTTGAGCTTTGATGGGCCTGCAGTCGTCGAGTTCTTCGAGGAGGAGGTCGAAGCTGTAATACCAGACGATGTCGACCTCAGCGATAGTTGCACTCCGCTCGAGAGGATGAAGACCATCTGGGCTGTCGGGATAGCAGAATCCACGTACTAGTCCAACGCCCACGAATCTGCGCTGCCATCCGACCGGTCGCCGTGCCCAGGCTGCGCCGAGGAGGAAACGGACGTAGGTCGCGAAAATCGTTCATGGGTCGTGGCTCCTCGCATGTCAAGGGTGCGGACACGCGAAGTCGGTTGCCACTGTGTCGAGGAGCCGTCAGCGAAACCCCGCATGACAGGCCGTCTAACAACAGCGAACTCTCGTACGAGCCGATATCGCCCTGACCACGGGATTCAGTGGAGCTGACGAGATTTGAACCCGTGACCCCTCGTTGCGAAAGATGTGGTGAAAACCCGCTGACCAGGGGTTTTGGGCCCGATTCTGGGTGTTGTGGCGCGGCTGTGGCACAAGACGACGTGAGATGTCGTGAGATGTCGTTGAGACGTGACTCAGGCGATTAGGAGGCCGATGAGCGAGCCGACCAAGATCGTCGTACCGGTGAGGATGAGCATCGGCACGAAATAGCTGTGGTCGATCAGCCTTGTTCCGAGTTTCGTTGTGCCTGAGAGATCGAAGCTGGCGCCCGCGATCTGTGGTCCCCCAGTGGGAAGGCTATAGACACCGCCAACGGCCCCACCCCACATGCCGGTAAGGATTCCGGGAGGCAAGCCAGCTGCAAGGCCGATGGGCACCATCGTCCGCGTCGCCGTCGACTGGCTGGTCGTAAGCGCAGCAACGACGAACACGGCAATCGCAAACACGTACCGGAACACGTCGATCCAACCGCCCACGGTGTCGACGATCAGGGCCTCGTTTGCTTGGATGAACGTGGCAGTCATCCAGGCGATCCCGAACAAAGCGATGGCCGCCACCATGCCCGCCTTGAATACCGACTGGTCGGCAAGCGCCTTGATCGGAGCGCGCCCAACCGCGACGATCAGCACGCCAACTATGGACATGACGATCACGATCGAGCTGGTCATATCGAGTCGAACAGGTTCGCCGTCAACCTCGAACGTGGGACGCAGCTCAGGGAATAAGCCGAGCAGCACGATCAGCACGACCCCACCCAGGAAGATCAGTCCAGCGCGACGTCCTTCAGGGGTCGCAGTAATGCGCTCTGCCGCTGTGGCCGTTTCGGTGTCTGGGTTTTCGTCCACACTGGAGGCGGCGGCGCCGACCGGAGGCAGCCGGCCAGAACGAATCTTCTCCTGAACCTCAGGATCGTCCTCGAGGTCAGGTCCCATGCGACTAACGACCAGTGATGTCACGAGGATGCCGACGATGCACGCAGGAAGCGTTATCGCCAGGATCTGCGACAGGCCGAAGTGGTATGGCGCGACATCGGTCAGAGTTAGCATCGCTGCCATCGCAGCGGAGACGGGAGAGGCGGCCAAGGCCACACCGGACTGGACGACGCTGACCGACATCGGCCGCGAGGGTCGGATGCCGTTGCGGTAGGAGACGTCATAGATCACCGGCATCAACGGGTAGAGGATGTTGCTGGTTCCTGCTCCAACCGAAAATGCGAATGCGGTGAGCGGCGCAACGTAGGTGATTCGCCTCGGGTGAGCCTCGATGATCCCGGCTGCCACCTTGACCATCCAGTCGATCCCTCCCGCTGCTTGCATCAACGACGCAGCAGTCACTACGGCAAGGATGATCGCCACCGCCGACGCAGGCGGCGCGCCGGGTTGCTCGCCAAAGAAGAACACCAGCACCCCGACTCCGATCACGCCCCATAGCCCGACGCCGGCGCCGCCGAGGCGCGTGCCCATGACGATGCAGAAGAGAACGACTGCGAATTCGAGCCAGAAAGTCAGGTTGTCCATCGAGGCCTAGTGCAGGGCGCCGCCGACGGTTTGCAGGTCTGGCTTTTCGGAGTACTCCACGATCGCGGCGAGCCCAGCGGTAAGGGCGGTGACGATCTCGTCCAGGCCAAGGGCAGGCTCGTTTGGTTTGTCGACGACCTGGGACGGCAAGTACGGGACGTGCACGAATCCGCTCCGCTTCCCTGGGAACTCACGGTCGACCATGTACCGCACCTGGTACATGATGTGGTTGCATACGTAGGTGCCGGCGGTGTTCGAAACCGCCGAAGGGATCCCGGCCTCCTTCATTGCGGTCACCATCGCCTTGATGGGGAGCAGGCTGAAGTACGCCGGCGGTCCGTCCGGCTGAATCGGCGTGTCGATCGGCTGCTTGCCGTCGTTGTCCGGGATGCGCCCGTCGTCGACGTTGATTGCGACGCGCTCCGGGTTGACCGAGTATCTGCCGCCGGCCTGACCGACACTCACGATCACGTCGGGGTCGTGTTCGAGAATGGCAGCGTGCACGGCGTCCGCCGAACGGCCGAACACGGTCGGGATCTGCACCTTGATGATGGTGGCGCCCTCTATCTCGCCGGGCAGGTGCCGTACCGCCTCCCACGAAGGGTTTGTCGCCTCGCCTCCGAACGGATCAAAACCAGTTACCAGAATCTTCATCAGGTCCCCTTTCTCAGAACGCCCACAGATACATCAAGACGATGTGAGCGACGAACAACACAGCGGCGAGTGGCGCCTGGGCCTTGATCACGCCGTTGCTGTCTTTCATCTCGAGCAGCGCCACCGGTAGCGCGTTGAAGTTGGCAGCCATCGGAGTGATGAGTGTGCCGCAGAACCCCGCTGTCATGGCCAGCGCCCCAGCGATGATGGGATCACCCCCCAACGCGAACACGAACGGCACCCCGATTCCCGCGGTAATGACCGTGTAAGCGGCGAAGGCATTGCCGACCACCGCAGTGAAGAGTGCCATACCGACGCAGTATGCGATCACACCCGCGAGCTCGCTCCCTTCGGGAACTATGACCGAGATGGCGTTGGCCACGACCTCACCCACGCCGGCGGCGGTGAACACCACGCCCAGCATCGCGAGGAACTGCGGCAACATGCCCACCGACCCGACCTGTTGGATCAGCCGGTCGGTCTCGCCCGCGACCACTCGAGCTGGGGCACGGGTGAGCACCCAGGCGATCAACAGCGCCGCAATCGAAGCGACCCCGATGCTGAGTTGGCCGGACTCTTCACCAAAGGGAGCCCACGTCGACACACCGACCGCGATCGCCGCCAACGCCAGCGCAGGCACGAACAGCCAGTTGCCAAGTCGGCGGGCACCGGCCTCCTTCTCCTCGTCGGTCCCCTCCTGGAGGGTTCCGACTCGCACGCCCTTGGACAGCGTGATGGCGCCG
>JAICND010000324.1 GCA_025929005.1 Acidimicrobiia bacterium | reverse complement strand
GCACGTCCGCGAATACCGGGCCACGGTCACACAGGTCGAACCCGGATCCGTCACGATCGCTCAAGGCGACCCCACCGACGGAGAACTCTTCAACACCGGGCTATTTGGGCTGGTTTGGGAGAGCGGCTACGGCACGGTCAGTGACATCATCATTCAAACCGACACCGAAGCCACCCGCACCTTTAGCTTGCAGGGAGGGAACCCGCCGACCGTTGGAATCAGTGTGGACATCGACCCCTGGATCTACCCCGACAACTACGCGGCGGCGTTGGGAATCGAAATTGAAAGAGTCGAATACCTTTCGCCGCTTGGACCGATGGACGCGGTGTTGGTGCCGGGAACGTCGACCACGTGGGCGGTGCTGGTCCACGGTAAGAATGCGGATCCCCGTGAGACCATTCGCCTCGGCGGCATCCTGTCAGAGGCCGGGTACCCGGTGCTGGCCATCACCCATCGAAACGACCTCGACCAACCCGGCGATGCCAGTGGATATCACCGTTACGGAGTGACGGAGTGGCAGGATCTCGAGGGGGCGGTTGACTATGCCTTCAGCCGAGGAGCCGACGAGGTCATCTTGGGAGGCTTCAGCACTGGTGCCGCCATCGTCTTGAGCTTTCTCGAACACTCCGAACGAGCGGAGGCGGTGAGCGGCGTCATGCTCGACTCGCCCAACATCGACTTCGGGGCAACCGTCAACCATGTCGCCGCCCGCCGCTCCCTCCCGCTGATGGGTCTACCGGTCCCGCCTCCTCTCACTTGGGTGGCCAAGACCATTGGGTCCTTTCGGTTCGACGTCGACTGGGCCGCCATCGACTACATCGCCCGCGCCGATACATTGGCCGTGCCGATCCTGATCCTGCACGGAGTCGAGGATCAATCGGTCCCGATCGAGACCAGCCGCGAATTGGCTGCGATGCGGCCCGATCTCGTCACTTTGGTCGAGTTTGAAGGAGCGAAACACGTGCAGTCATGGAACGTGGACCAGGAGCGTTATCGGGATGAGGTGCTGGCGTTCACAGGTGACCTCTAAGCAGCACGACCATCGCTTCAGTTCCCATCGCTGACGCCCCACCGGTAGCGGCGGTCGCCAATGGCTGCCACCAGTTCGTCAGTCGCATCCGGCAGGGTCGTTTCCACCTCGCGGGCGCGCTGCAAGATCGGCTCGCTGCTCACGCTCCCGATGTGGAAGGCCACCTCGTCGACTGCCGCCAATTCGGCGGCGAGCAGTTGCAATAGTGCCATCAGCTCCTGATTGCCTCCATAGGCGCCACAGCCCCACCAACCGGTATGGATCACGGTTCGCGAACCAGGTGAGAGCCGCTCGGTCTCAGCCATAGCCACGCCAAAACCGGTGACGGCGGTGGTGAGGATCCCAGTGATCTCATCCGACGTGTACTCGCCTCGGCCATAGGCCGGTGCCTCCATAGCCACGATGTTCGAGAGCGTCGGCGGGTCGATGATGGTCGTGGCCGCCAGCACCTGATCAACTGGAGCAGAGGCGAAACGATTCCCGTAGAGGCCGCCCGGCCGGCCAGGGCCCGGAGCGGTCTCGATGGCACCCCGACGGGGCACGGCGGTCAGGGTAAACGGAGTCGGCCCGGCGCGATCGGTGACGAGGGTGGAGAGCCCTTCCGCTAGCAGGGCATGTCGAACCCGGGCGAGGTCGGGGTGCTCCAACACCTGCATCTCATCCTGAGCCAGCAACGCGCCGGCGTAGGCCGAGAAGAGGTCGAAGTTGGCAAAGTTGAGATGCCAATGCATCTTCGATTTGGTGTCCGGGTCGTAGGTGAAGTAGCCGACCTTGGCGACAAGCTCTGGTTGCCGACCGGATCGCTCTGTGGGAAGCAGCACGGGAGCCCACCTGGCCACTTCGATGGTTCCGGGGATCGGAGCTCCCTCGACCATCTCAAGGAACACCTTCTTGTTGGGATTGGTAAACCTGGCCGGAAACCGATCGGCCAGGTCAAGTCGATCAAAGCTCTTGCGGTAGATAGGCGTCATGAGGGGTTGTTCCGCTCCGGATTCATTACCCGAGGCGCCCGGCCAACAAGGTCGCCCCCCGGTGGGCGATGGCGGCGATTGTCAGCATCGGGTTGACCCCGGAGGCCGTGGGGAAGCAGGAGCCGTCCATCACGTATAGGTCGGCAATGCCGTGGACCTGGTTGTCGGATCCCACCACCGACCTGGCCGGGTCGGCTCCCATCCGGGCCGAGCCCATCTGGTGGAAGGTGAAATATGCCGTCTGGTTTGACCCGTACCCGATGGCGTCGACTTCTGCCAGGAAGCGGTCGACTCCCTCTCGTCCGCGGGGACGCCATCTCACTGGTCGGATAGTGGACGCCAGAATCTCCGTGGCGCCGGCGGCGGCGTAAACCTCGGCCGCTCGTCGCACCCCCTCCCGTACGTGGGCCTGGTCGAGGCCGGAGATGACGTATTTCCAAAGTGGGGTCCCGTCACGACGGAGAACCACTCTTCCAGATGATTTGTCGCGGAGGAGGATCCCTCCCACGTCGAGGTGACCCAGCCCGAGCACGTCCCGTTTGAACGAGGCTCCGTCCTCCCAACCCAGAAAAGCCGCGGGGAAGACCGGGTGGATGGGAGCCGTCTCCAACTTAAACCCATACCCGGCTCCATCCAGGTCGGCGAACTGGTCCGTGTAACGGGCCTGGAGAATGCCGGTCCAGGGGTCGACCCGCTCTTCAAATCGGGCCCATACCCCAGTGACGGGATGGAGCCTCAGGAATCGGCCGGCGGCCGGACCGCCGACACCGCTGCGGAGGAGGATGGCCGGGGTGTGAAGCGCCCCTGCGGCGAGAACCACCGCCCGCGCTGTCACCTTGAGCCGATGCGTTCCTACCTGGGCAACGATCCCTGTTGCCCTCTGGCCGTCTGTGAGGACCTGCTCGACCTGACAGCCAGTGACAATTCGGGTCCCGCGGTTGGAGGCGTC
>JAICND010000224.1 GCA_025929005.1 Acidimicrobiia bacterium | reverse complement strand
GCCGCTACCTGCCGGTACAGCTCGGTCCCTCGCTCCACCGTGAGCGAGTAGCAGGACACGTGGTCGGGTCCTATTCCAACCGCCTTCCTCAAGGTGTCTTCCCAGTCCGAAAGTCTCTCGCCCGGAGTGCCGTAGATGAGATCGAGGTTGACGTTCTCAAAGCCTGCTTGTCGGGCGGCAGCCACGGCGGCAGGTATCGCCTCGGGACGATGGGCTCGGCCCAGGCTTCTCAATACGTTGGGATGGAAGCTCTGGGCTCCGAACGAAACGCGGTTGAAACCGGCCGCGATGAGCTCCCTCGCGAGTTCGGGGGTCCAGTCTTCGGGGTTGGCTTCGAGGGAGACCTCGGCGCCGGGTTCGAAGCCAAAACGGTCGCCCAGGGTGGCCACGATCGCGGCGAGCAGAGCGGGGTTGACCCGGCTCGGGGTACCTCCCCCAAGGTAGACCGACCGCAGGGATCGCCAGTCGGGTTCACCGGTGATCTCCACCAGCACCGCCGCCACGTAACGCTCGATGAGGTCATCGCGACCGGCGACCACGGCAAAGTCGCAATAGGGGCACACCCTCGCACAGAACGGAAGGTGGACGTAGACCGCCGGCCAGGAAGCAGCTTCGTCGGCCAGCTCGGGAGAGTCGGGAGAATCAGTCGATTCTGTTTCCAGGCTATGTGGCAGTCTCTTATGCTGAGGTGTCATGACAAGAAGTGGTGGGGGCCTTTGAATGCGGTCCTGGAGGTTGACGAAACCACGCCTGGCGAGGATTTGCAGAGTTCCTTTACGTTTGACTACCTGACCGCACACCCGCTGACTCAGTCATCGAGGTCAACCCTGAGGGCGGCGACGAAGGCTTCTTGGGGGACCTCGACGGAACCAACCAGCTTCATCCGCTTCTTGCCTTCCTTCTGGCGATCGAGCAGCTTGCGTTTGCGACTGATATCACCGCCGTAACACTTGGCGGTGACGTCTTTGCGCTTGGCTTTGACAGTTTCCCGGGCGATGATTCGCCCACCGACGGCTGCCTGGATCGGCACATCAAAGAGCTGGCGTGGAATCAGGCTCCGCAGCCGTTCCACCATGGTCCGACCGTAGCTGGCGGCCTTGTCGCGGTGGACGATCGAAGAGAAGGCATCGACCGGCACCGCGTTGAGGAGGATGTCCACCTTGACCAGATCGGACGGGCGATATCCTGCGGGCTCGTAGTCGAGAGTGGCGTAGCCCTTCGTGCGTGACTTGAGGAGGTCGAAGAAGTCGAAGACGACCTCCGACAGCGGCAACCGGTAGGTCAACTCAACTCTCTCGGGGCTCAGGTAATGCATCGTGCCCATCTCGCCGCGGCGGGACTGGACGAGTTCCATAATTGGTCCCACAAAGTCAGCCGGGGCGATGATCATCGCCTTCACGTATGGCTCTTGGATCTCGATCCGCGCTGTTGGATCGGGAAGATCCTGGGGGGAGCGGATGTCCAGAGTCGAACCGTCCTGCATGGTGACACGGAACGCCACCGATGGGGCGGTGGCGACGAGGTCGAGGTCGTATTCCCTTTCCAGACGCTCGCGGACGATCTCCATGTGCAGAAGACCCAGAAAGCCGAGCCGGAAACCGAATCCAAGGGCCTTGCTGGTCTCGGGCTCATATTGCAGAGAGGCGTCGTTGAGAGTGAGCTTGTCGAGCGCCTCCCGCAGCCTCTCGTAGTCGTCGCCGTCGGTGGGGAACAACCCTGAGAAGACCATCGGCTTCGGCTCGTCGTAGCCGGGGAGGGCGGAGAAAGCTGGACGGCGCCCATTGGTAATGGTGTCGCCAACCTTTATCCGGCCGATCTCTTTCACGCCGGTGATCAGATATCCAACCTCGCCAGGTCCGAGAGTCCCGACGGCTACGGCTTTTGGTGTCAGAACACCGACTTCCTCGGCGTCATGGGTTTCTCCTGTTGCCATGAACTGGATCTTGTCTCCAACAGCCAGGGTTCCGTCCACCACCCGGACATAACAGACCACGCCCCGATAGATGTCGTAATAGCTGTCGAAGACCAACGCCCGCAGAGGTGCATCGACCGAACCTTGGGGCGGCGGGAAGTTGGCAACTATCGCCTCGAGAAGCTCGTCCACCCCCTCCCCGGTCTTGGCAGATATCGGTAGCACCTCGTCGCGGCTGCCACCGAGAATGCCGACTAGCTCCCCGGTGACCCTGTCCGGATCGGCCGCAGGCAAGTCGATCTTGTTGATCACCGGGATGACCTCAAGTCCCGCATTGATTGCCATGTGGGCGTTGGCAAGGGTCTGCGCCTGGACTCCCTGGGCAGCATCAGCCAGGAGGAGGGCGCCTTCGCAGGCGGCCAGGGATCGTGAGACTTCGTATGAGAAATCGACATGCCCTGGAGTGTCGATCAGGTTGAGGACGTAGTCCTCTCCGTCGCGAGCCCGGTAGTTGAGCCGCACCGCCTGGGCCTTAATGGTTATCCCACGTTCACGTTCGAGGTCCATGGAGTCGAGCACCTGGTCCCGCATGTCCCGGGCTGAGATGGCCCCCGTCCGCTCCAATAGGCGATCGGCCAGGGTCGACTTACCGTGGTCGATGTGAGCGATGATCGAAAAGTTGCGAATGCGCGCCGATGGAAACATGAGGTGGGGAACCGGTCGGCATTGTACCGAGTGACGGCCCGCTGCTAGCCTCCCCACCTCCGGCTTCGCTGTCGGAGTTCCCTTGGGTCGAAACCCATCCAACGCGTAGAAAACTTCATAAGACATGGCAAACATCAAGTCGCAAATCAAACGGAACCGTCAGAACCTGGTTAGCAACGCCCGTAACAAGACGGTGCGGTCCGAGTTGAAGACACGGACCAAGAAACTGCTGGCGGCAGTCGAGGCCGGAGAGCCGACTGACGAGCTCTATGTGGCCGCCCAAAAGCGAATCGACATGGCGGTGAGCAAAGGGATGATGCACCCTCGCACTGCCGCCCGGCGCAAATCGCGGCTCACCCGGCGCCTCAACTCCGCCGACTGACCGGACCTTTCCCTTCTTGCGTAGAAACGCCGTCATTTCTGACGGCGTTTCTACGCAAGAAGGACAGGAAGGCCTTAGCGGCGCCGCGAACCCACCCACAAACACAGGGCGACGGTGAGTCGCTCCAGGGTGACCCGGTGCATCTCCTCCGGTTGGGACTTCAGCGCCCTTTCCGCTCGCACGAGTGCGTCGAGGGCCCGACGTAGCGAAGAGTCCTTGATCCTCCCCCGATCCCGCCAAAGTCGTGCCACTCTGCGGTCGTCGGCCCTGGCCCCCAACATCTGACGGAGGGCCGGCTCGTCAGGTGCCACCGAGGTCAGCGACCGTCGGCGCAGGTCGTTTTCGATGGTGGCCAACAGAGTGAGCGGATGCCCGTGCGTCAGAAAGTCGTTGAGCCGGCGTAGGGCATCTCCCACATCTCCCGAGGAGAGCGCGTCGAGGTAGTGCGAGAGTGGTTCGTCGGGACGATTCTTGAATCGATCTAGAACGAGGTCCCGGGTGATCTTGCCTCTATGTTCGTGTAGTTGATCAAGGGCTCCCCCCAATGACGCGATGTCCGTACCGAACCTCTGCAGAAGAGCGTCGGCGGCTCCAGGCTCCAGCGTCAGCTCGCGCCGTCTGACCTCTTCCCCAAGCCACTCCCCTGCCTGTCGTTCCCACATCTTGCGCACGGTGACGGTTTCGCCACTTGCCTTGACGACCTTGGCCAATGAGGCAGGCAGCGAACCGAAAGAAATGAAGGCAACCGCCACGCCGTCGGGATCGGAGGTGCCGAGCAATTCGGCGAGCAAGGCAGACTCTCCAGCGTTGAGCCCCTGGGCTTCGACGATCATCGCCCCCTGTTTGTCTCCAAACAGCGATGCGGACTGGAGCATTGGAACCAGTGGATCCAACTCCGCCCGCAAGGGTCCATCGGACTCTCCTTCTTCACCAGCCT
>JAICND010000023.1 GCA_025929005.1 Acidimicrobiia bacterium | reverse complement strand
CGGGCCGAGGGGGGTACCCCAAAACGGTCGGCGAGGGCGGCTGTGCGCCGGCGGAAATCTTCGGTGTCGTTGTAACGGGTGACCAGATTGGCGGCGCGCTTGTGCATCACCGTGCGAAGACCGAGGTCACGCACCAGACGCGGCGACATTCCCACGTGATCGGGGTGGAGGTGGCTCACGACCAGGGTCTTGATAGTCGTGGGATCGTGGCCGAGGATGTTCAGCCCGGTCATCAGCACCTGGTGAGCTTCGGGCGAGTCGACCCCGCAGTCGATCAGGGTGAGCTCCGATGAGCCTTCGACGATATAGGCATTGACCGATGGCGGACTTCGAAATGGAAGGGGGAGTGAGATGATCGAGATCCCCTGGCCCAGGGAGCGGGCCGGGGGCAGGTCACTCACCCTGGATCGCCTCGCGCACGTTGAAGGTGATGTCGACGGTCACTTCGAAGTTGGTGGGGACGCCAGCGCTGTCGACCTTGCCACCGACCTCCACTACCCGGAAGCGGGAAATGTCGCGAATGGTCACCGCGGCCCGGGCGAGGACGGTGCGAATGGCGTCCTCGATGGAGTCCGAGGATCCACCAGAGAGCCTGATTGTCTTGGATATGGCCATCGGGCAACGGTACCAGCCGAACAAGTGTTCGATAGTATGGCCGGGTGGACGACGACTACGCCGAACTCCATTGCCACACCAACTTCTCGTTTCTGGACGGGGCATCGCATCCCGAATCCCTGGTTGAAACGGCGGTAGATCTTGGATACCGGGCACTGGCTGTCACCGACCACGACGGGTTTTACGGGGCGGTCCGCTTCTCCAACGCCGCCCGCGAGGCAGGCCTTCCGGCGGTCTTCGGAGTGGAAATTGGACTTTCCAAGACGGAAGACGGAAAACAGAAGACGGAAGCCGATCCCATCAGAAAAGCCGAGTTGCGGGATCAAACTTCCGACTTCCGACTTCCGACTCTCCGGACCCGAAGGGGTCGTTCGAAGCGAATGCACGGCTCCAAGCCCGTCGATCTTCCGCCTACCGATCACCTGATTCTGTTGGCCGGATCACCGGAGGGATATCGGAGTCTCTCTTTGATGGTGACGACCGCCCAGTTCCGGGGTGAGAAGGACCGTCCTATATATCTGTGGGAAGACCTGGTCGAGGTGGCGAAAGGCTCTGACATTGTCGCCCTCAGCGGCTGCTGGCAGGGAGCCGTGCCGGCCGCCTCCCAAAAGGGAGATTTGGCGGGGGCCATGGCCAACTCGATCAGACTCCGGGAGGTTTTTGGAAACCGGTTCTTCCTGGAGATGTGGCATCACGGCATGCCCGAAGACGACCCCCGCAACGACCTGCTGTGGGAAGTGTCGGGAAGGCTCAACCTTCCGGTGGTCGCCACCAACAACGTCCACTATCACCGCCGGGAGGAGGCCGATCTCTCCGAAGTCCTCGCCGCCATCGATGGACGGCGCTCCCTGGCCCAGGCCGATGGTTTTCGCCCCGCCACCGACGAGCGCTACCTCAAGAGCACTACGGAGATGGTCCGACGTTTCCGCCGCTATCCGGGAGCGGTCGACAACGCCGTCGCTTTGGCCGAGCAACTCGCCTTCGACCTCCGACTGGTGGCACCACACCTACCGGATTTTCTCGACCCTCTTTCCTCCGACGTGTTGGTTTCTCGAGAAGTGGCCGGAGGAAAGAGGGTCGATCCGATGCCCGGGCACTTTCGATCGGAGATGGAGTACCTGACTCATCTCACCTGGGAAGGTGCCCGCACCGTCTACCCCGGTGATGGAGAAGGGGGGATCGACCCCGTTGCCCACCGCCGCCTCGAGCACGAGTTGCGGATCATCGACCGCCTCGGGTTTCCCGGCTACTTCCTGGTGGTGTGGGACATCGTCAACTTCGCCCGCGGCCAGCAGATCTACTGCCAGATCAGGGGGTCAGGAGCCGACTCGGCGGTCTGTCGTTGTCTCAATCTGACCAGGGTCGACCCGATCCGACTCGGGTTGCCCTTTGAGCGGTTTCTGTCCGAGGAGAGAGGCCGCCCCCCCGACATCGACCTCGATCTCGAAGCCGACCGGCGCGAGGAGGTCATCCAGTACTGCTATCGCCGCTACGGCCGGGAGCGAGCGGCGATGGTGGCCAACGTGATCACCTACCGGGCCCGGTCGGTGTTACGCGACGTCGGCAAGACCTTCGGGTTCAGCCAGGCCCAGGTCGACGGCCTCTCCAAGTTCGTCGACACCCACGACCCTGCCCAACTCCGCCTCGATGCCCCTTTGCCGGAAGGTCTCACCGCCGATCTTCTCTACGACGTCTGCTGGCGTCTCGATGGGTTTCCCCGCCACCTCGGCATCCACTCCGGAGGCATGGTCATCGCCGATCGTCCCCTCTGGCAGGTGGTGCCGATGGAATGGGGGCGGATGGAGGGTCGCACCGTCCTCCAATGGGACAAGGACGACTGCGCCTCGATCGGGATCGTCAAGTTCGACCTGCTCGGGTTGGGGATGCTCAACGCCCTCCACCTGACCGTCGACTACATCGCCGATGCCCACGGGGTGGTGATCGACCTCGCCACCATTCCCCAGGAGCCGACCATCTATCACACACTCACCAAAGCCGACACGGTGGGTCTGTTCCAGGTGGAGTCGCGGGCGCAGATGGCGACGTTGCCGCGGATGAAACCCCGCACCTTCTACGACCTGGCTGTGGAGGTTGCCCTGATCCGTCCGGGGCCCATCCAGGGCCAGTCGGTCCATCCCTATCTGCGACGCCGCAACCGGGAAGAGCCCGTCCGGTATCCGCATCCGCTCACCGAGCCGATCCTCGAAAAGACCATGGGGGTGCCGATCTTCCAGGAGCAGCTGATGGAACTGGCCAGGGTGTGCGCCGGTTTCGACGGTGGCCAGTCCGACCGGCTGCGCCAGGCCATGACCCACAAGCGCTCGGAGAAAGCGATGGAACGCCTGCGAGAGGAAGTCTTTGCCGGGATGGCCGGACAGGGGGTGACGGGAGCGGCCGCCGAGGAGATCTGGGAGAAACTGCAGGGCTTCGCCCATTTCGGTTTTCCCGAGAGCCATTCGGTCAGCTTCGCCTACATCGTCTACATGTCGGCCTGGTTGCGATTCCACTGGCCGGCCGAGTTCCTGGCGGGGTTGCTCAACGCCCAACCCATGGGCTTTTACAGTCCCAACTCTCTCGTGCAGGACTCCCAACGCCACGGTGTGATAGTTGTGGAGCCCTGCATCAACCGGTCCTTTCACGACTGCACCATCGAAGCGGCCGAGGCCGATCCCGACGACACCGTCTCCTTCTACGGCACCTCTTGGCGACGGGGACGGGGCCCGGTGGAAGACCCGCTGCGGCCGGCTGTGGCGGTGCGGATGGGTCTGCGATATGTTCGCAACCTGGGGGAGTCAGAGATCGACCGCATCGAGGCTGCCCGCCAACTCAGTGGCCCGTTTTCTGATCCGCAGGATCTCGCTCACCGGACCGGATTGCCGGTGGATGCCCTGGAGGGTCTGGCGGCGGCCGGGGCGCTGACCGACCTCGGGCTGGAGCGAAGGGAAGGGTTGTGGGCGGCCGGGGCGCTGGCGGAAATCTCTCCCGAAAAGCTGTCGCTGGCGTCGGGGATCGACCCTCCTCTCTTGGCGCCGATGGGGATAGAGGAGTCCCACCAGGCGGATCTGTGGGCGACCGGGGTGTCCAACACCCATCCCATCCAGTTCATCCGGGCCGAGTTGGCGGCGGAAGGATGCCTGACCGTGATGGAAGCCCTGGAGATGCGCCGCAACGGGGCTCCCGCCAAGGTGGGAGGGATGGTGACCCACCGCCAGCGGCCCGGAACCGCCCGGGGGGTGATCTTCTTCAACCTCGAGGACGAGACCGGGATGTTGAACGTGGTGGTGTTGCCCGAAGTCTGGGTGAAGTACCGGGAGGAGGCCCGCCGTTACCCGGCCGTGGTGATCGGTGGCCGCCTTGAGTACCGGGATGGCGTCACCAACCTGATGGCCCACCGCTTCCGCCCGCTAAACGCAACGGGCCTGAAGTCGCGGGATTTCCACTAATCCTGACAGTCCCAGTAGCCCCAACCGTCACCCTGATAAACGATGAAGGCCGCCACCTGGGTGCTGGTAGCAGGGTCGAAGATGTCGGCGGAGCCCGCCACCCCGGCGTCGTCAACCAGGTCGTTCCAGACCGAAGGATCGATCTGGAAAAGGCCGGCTGCGCCCGTAGAGGGGTTGATCGAATCGATGTCGAAACGGGAAACGCACCACGCGAGGCGGACCGCCCGGTTGACGTCCCCTGACGCAAAGTAGGTTTCAACCAGGTCGCGGACGGCCACTGAGTCGAGCCATCCCGTGTCCATCGTGACTGGGGGGGTGGCACTGGCTCCGCCTGTATCGACGGGACTCGCTTCGGTGGGAGCGTCTGGCTGGGCGGGGCCGACCGAAGCCGTTACGACCGTGCCTGCCAATGCCAACCACCCTTGACCTGAGACCGCTCCGGCCGCCTGGCCCCACGTCCCTTCGATCGAGTTCGAGGTCGCAACGGAAGAGGGAGAATCGGCTGAGAACGCAGCAAAGCCAACGATGGCTAGGAGGGCCACCGCGGTCCAACCGCAAAGGTAAACGAACCTATGAAAACTCATACTCCGCCCCTCGCCGTCTCAGCTCGCCCAGACGGAAGCCCGAAGGTTGCAAAAGGTTATACACAGGCTGGGGACAGCGGCAACCCGGGTTAGGCGTGTTGTGAAGGGGCCAGACTGTCGATCACTGCCCCCAGAGCAGGTTCCAATGGGTCGAGGACGGCCCCATGGGTCGTTTCCAGCTCTAATAATTCCACCTGGTCGCCAGCCTGGCGGGCGGCGAAGGCGTAATCGGTGGCATAGGAGGGGTCTACGAGGGTGTCAGCCAGACAGGACACGAGGGTGACCGCGACTCCGGTCGGCAGCCGGTGACGCGGGCTCGCCTCCTCGGGTCGCGGTCGGCGCCGACCTTCAATGCTGGCTACCGCGCCGTCGCCGAGTCCTTCCGCCCGGGCCCGGACCAGGTCAGTGATCCCGGCAACAGACGTCACATTCGTTGGTCGGACCGCTCCGGTCTGACCCGCCGACCACAAAGCCATGGTCGCACCCGCCGAGTGGCCGATTGCGTGCAGCCGCTGCGGGTCCACGCCAGGCAAAGTCGCCGCAACCCCGAATGCGGCAGTGACATCGACGAAGGACTCGGGCCACCCACCCCCGGATCCGAGACGCCGGTATTCGACGTTGGCGGTGATCCAGCCCCGCCTGGTTAGTTCGACAGCCCAGGTCTCGGTGGTGTCGCTGGTCCACTCCTGGCGCCAGAGACCACCGTGGACGATCACGGCCAACGGGGCCGAAGGGCCGGGTGAGGTCGGCCGCCGCACATCGATCTTCTGGTCCCGTTTTTCGCCGTAAGGGATGGTTTCGATAGGGGTGGCGTCTCGATTGCGCAGGTGCAATAGGGCCCAGCGATAGCCGGGAATCCCCCGGCCGTAAATGCTGGCGACACAGGCTGCGCTGATGACGGAGCGGCGGCGCCATGGTTCCCGCGCTCTGACGTTCGAGATGTGGACCTCGATCGCCGGAACCTCTACCGCCGCCAAAGCGTCATGTAACGAGAAGGAATAGTGAGTCAGGGCACCGGCGTTGAGGACGATTCCGTCAAACCGTTGTGCGGCGTCGTGGACACGCTCGACCAGTTCACCTTCGTGGTTCGATTGAAAGTGCTCGACATCGAACCCCAACTCGCGGCCCCAGGTCCACACAGTGTCGGCAAGTGCTGCCAGCGACGTTCTCCCGTAGATCTCGGGCTCCCGCACACCCAGCAGGTCGAGATTGGGACCGTTGAGGACGAGAACCCGGCGCATGGGCCGGGGATGGTACGGCCCTCGGATGGTGAGAGGAACAGAACAGAGCGTCCGCCGCGCCAGAATGCTGGCGTGAAAGTCTCTCGGTCCGCCGGACTCCTGCTAGCGGCATGTATGGCTCTGGTGGCCTGTGGGCCCGACCCCCTAGCCGGAGTGGGCCAAGGAGCCTCGGAGTGGATCGGCGAGCCGACGGTGCCAACCGCTCCCGTTGACGAGAACACGGGGAGCGAGCTCCAGCAGACCCGGAATGTCGATTGGTACAACGAGAACCTCTCTGAAGTCCCCGGGACAACCCCGAGCGAGATCATCGCCGGTGTATTCGCCAGAAGCTCACCTCAGGACCGGTTTGCCCAGGCCACCCCTGCCGAGATTGCGGCGGCGCTCCCGGAAATCTGGTTTCCGGCCTCCCTTCCCCCGGAAGTCAAGTACATCACGAGCCAGCTCGTTTACGACCGATCAACCGGCCAGCTGGCGGCCGATCAGGTGGCCGCGTTCGGGCTGTGGATCGTCGAGCCCTACACCCGCAGCCGCTCGGTCGGACAGCAAGGGATCCTCACTGTCGTGGCAGATCCGGAGGGCGCCGATCTCATCGAGTCGGGAGTCGGTGACATCACCTGCGCCCGCTACACCAGCTTTGGTGGCGACTGCACCCAGATCGAGGTTGATGACCAGCCCGCCTGGAGTCTGGCGGACCAGACGGGCTCCACGCTCGTCTGGTTCAACGGCGACCTCCGCTACGAGTTGTTTCTCCGGCTCGGGGTGGACCCCGAACTGGCCCTGGAAGTGGCCGAGTCGTCACGACCTCTTGAGAACCTGATCGGGTGACGCACTTGGCGTTCAAGCCAAGTCGGGGGGTCCGGTAGCCTTTCCCGCTGATGTTCCCGACTTTCGGCTGGCACAGCTACCTCGGCTACGACGACACGGACGAGCGTCCCGAGATAGACCGCGCCTTGCTCCGCCGGGTTTGGGAGTATGGAAAGCCCTACCGCCTGCTTCTGCTGGGCACCCTGGTGACGGTGCTTGCCATCTCCGGTCTGAGCGTGATTCCGGCCGTGCTCACCAGGGGGATGATCGATGACGCAATTCCGTCTGGTGATATCGGCCTCTTGAGCCTGTTGGGACTGGGCATGGTGGCGGTCCCCATCCTCAGCGCCGTCATCGGGGTTTTGCAGAGGTGGTGGTCGTCGCGGGCAGGCGAGGGGATCATCTTCGACCTCCGTCGCCAGCTCTACCGGCATCTGCAATCTATGTCGTTGCGGTTCTTCACCAACACCCGTACCGGCGAACTGATCTCACGAGTCAATTCCGATGTGGTTGGCGCCCAGCAGGCGATCACGGGAACGTTCATCACGATCGTCTCCAACCTGGCCTCGGTGGTGGTCACGGCCGCGGTGATGCTCCAAGCGGACTGGCGCTTGACCGGTCTGGCGTTGCTGGCCATGCCTTTGTTCACGCTTCCAGCGCGCCGGGTGGCCAAGGCGTTGCGGAGGATCACCAACGCCCAGATGGAGAAGAACGCGGCGATGTCGTCGGTGCTCCAGGAGACTTTCAACGTCTCGGGCGCCCTGCTGGTGAAGCTGTTCGGGCGAGAACAACAAGAAGCACGGCGGTACTCCGGGGAAGCGGCGGCGGTAAGAGACCTCGGGGTTCGGCGGGCCCTGGTCGGGCGCTGGTTTTTTGCCTTCCTGGGCTTGGTGTCGGCGGTCGGCAGTGCCGCGGTCTTCTGGGTGGGTGGTCGGCTGGTGATAGACGGCCAGCTCGAGACGGGCACCGTGGTGATGTTTGCGATCCTGCTCAGCCAGCTTTACGGACCGCTCAGCGCCCTCACCAACAGCCGGGTGGAGCTGGCGACCTCGCTCGTGTCCTTCGAGCGGGTTTTCGAGGTGCTCGATCTTCGATCTGAGCTGGCAGCTGGCCACATCGACCTGCCGGCGATCAGAGGGGCCCTGGAGTTCGACCACGTCTACTTCCGGTATCAGACCACCGAGCCGACCGGCCTGGAAGCGGTCCGGCGCAACAGCTGGCGGGGACGGTCTACCGACGAGGGCTTTGTCCCCCAGCAAGTTTCCAGCCGGGAGTGGGCCATCGAGGACGCCTCTTTCCGTATAGAGCCTGGACAACTGGTCGCGCTGGTCGGACCCAGCGGCGCCGGCAAAACCACCATCTCGTATCTGATCCCGCGTCTCTACGACGTCAATGGCGGCGCGATTCGCATCGATGGCCACAACGTTGTCGACCTCACCTTCGAGACGCTGGCCCGGGGGATCGGCGTCGTCACCCAGGAGGCCTACCTGTTCCACGACACCATCGCGGCCAACCTCAGGTATGCCAAAGAAGGGGCGACCCTCGCAGAGATCGAAGCGGCCAGTCGGGCGGCCAACATCCACGACTTCGTGGCGTCTTTGCCTGAACGTTACGAGACGGTGGTGGGGGAGCGGGGCTACCGCCTCTCGGGCGGTGAACGTCAGCGCATCGCCATCGCCCGGGTGATCCTCAAGAATCCTGCCGTTCTGATTCTCGACGAAGCCACCAGTCATCTGGACTCGCGTTCGGAGGCGTTGATCCAGGATGCGCTGGAGCGCTTGATGGTCGGGCGTACGAGCGTGGTCATCGCTCACCGACTGTCCACGATCCTGGCTGCCGACACCATCCTCGTCCTCGATCAGGGTCGCATCGTCGAGAGCGGCCAGCACCTTGAGCTGCTGGCGAAGGGCGGCCTCTACGCCGAGCTGTTCGAGACCCAGTTCAGGCGGCTGGCCGACCTACGGCTCGACCCGGGGGATCTCTCCGGTGTCCTCGCCCCGTAGCCCGGGGACGAGCACCAGGGGACACTGTGTCTTCTCCATCACTCGGGCCGAAACCGACGTCCAGGCCTGCTCAGTAAATAGGCGCCGGGTCGCCCCCATCACGATCAGATCGGCTTCCACCTCGCGGGCAGTGTCGATGATGGCTACCGCCGGGTCGTCTCCTTCCACCAACCGGATACCGGCGGGCCGCCCTCGGGCGGCGAGGGCAGATATGAGGGGATCGACGACCCGACGACCGCGTTCTTCGAGATAGCGGGCCGCCTTGGCCTCGGCCTGCCCTTCGCGGCGGAAATCGTCGTCGAGCAACGATCGTCTCTCTTCGTCGTCGAGGGAGGCGAGAAAGGTTCGGGGCACCTGGACCACGGTCATCACCGTGACGGTGCCGGACTGGACAATGAGGTCGCAGAGATCGGCGACGGCGGTCGGGGGCAGCACCCCGGTGGTAGCGACGAGTACACGCAAGAGAGCGTCAGGTTAGGGACAAGCGTCGACGAGTGTCCTGACAGCCTGCTGGCACAATGACCCGATGCAGCCGCTCTCAGATGAACTCCTCAACCAGGTCACATGGAAGATTCCTAACGCCCTGGTACTCATAGGCTCGGCCGCCGGCGACGAATGGAACGCCATGACGGCGTCCTGGGTCACCCAGGTGTCGATGGAACCCGTGCTGATCGGAGTCGCCGTCGACAACAAAGCAGTCACGCATCGGTTGATCTCGGCGGGCAAACATTTCAGTGTCAACCTCTGGTCCGCAGACGACACTCGCGTGTTCGTCAAGTTCTCCAAGCCGGCCGAGCGGAGCGATTCGACCCTCAACGGCCGCCCTGTCTTCACCGCCTCGACGGGAGCTCCGATCTTCGCAGAGGCGATCGCCTGGATGGACTGCGAACTCCGGCATGCGATCGACCTCGGAACCCACACTTTCTTTGTAGGTGAAATCGTGGCGGCAGACATCCCCGTCCCCGACCAGAGGGCAGCCGCCATCGGCGATACGAGGATGAAGTACGGCGGGGTGAAGCGGGGCGGTCACTAAGGTCGGACCGTGGACATCCGTGTCGACGGAAAGGTGGCACTTGTCACCGGTGGGAGCCGGGGAATCGGTCAGGCGACCGCCCTCGAACTGGTCATGTCAGGGGCAGAGGGAGTGGTCATCACCTCCCGCAAGCCAGACAACCTCGAACAGTCGCGGGAGGAGTTGTTGGCCGCCGGCGCTCCACCCGATCGGGTTGAAGCCATCGTTGCCAGGGCCGACTCAGCCGACGATGCCAAAAGAGCAGT
>JAICND010000287.1 GCA_025929005.1 Acidimicrobiia bacterium | reverse complement strand
GATGCGGCCGAGGTCGGCATGGCTAGCTATCGGACCGAAGGGGCCGTCCTCGCCCAGAGCCAACGCGTCCACGAGGCCGATCAGATCGTCGGTGAACGTGTCGACTAGCTGCACTGCGCGGTTCTCATACACATCGGGCCCGACGTCCTCCTCGTCGGGAAGGGCGGCGGGGTCGAAGCCGACGATCTCGCCGTCGAGAAATCGAGTGGCGAGGGCGCCGTAGGTGTGGTCCGCCGCAATCACGACGTATCCGTGGCTGGCGAGCATTTCCATCTGGTTGACGGCTATCGACCGAAACCCGGTCCAACCGTGCGAGTAGAGAACGACCGGATAGGTGCCCGGTAGGGCAGGAGAAGAGGGAACTGCATGGGCCGACGTATATGAGGTGTGCGACAACGCAAAGGTCGGAAACCCGATCCGACGGGCGAGGGCGGGGCCTACTACGTCGAGATCGTTGGTCCACGGGACAACGGTCGGATCGGTAACGGACTCGGCCGGGTACCAGACCTGCACCATCACCCGTCTCGGCAAGGTATCGGGGTTCTCCCCGTAGGCCTCCAGACGCTCGGGGAAGGCCACCTCAACCGTGACGGTGCCTACCTCGAGCGGACCTCCCGGTTCCGGCAGGATCGGCACCGGCAGGATCACGGAGGGGAGCACCATCATCCCAAGCCCAACCAACCCCAGCACGGGCCGGGACACCCTCCTCCACCACGGCAAGTCCCGCTCAACGGACAGCAGGTCGCCCAGCCCCAATCCCAGCGCCACCAGGTAGACCGGGATCAGCTGCCAACGAAACCCTTCCAGAACGAGCTGGCTGACCGCTGCCCCGATCGTCGCCAGGAACACCAGACCCCGACGGGAGCGGGTGCCAAACAATGCGGGCCACACGATGGCCGCCGCGCAGACGACGGCGAGGACCAGTTCAAGTCGCCTCAAAGCCGCCTGATGTTGGCAGGGTCGAACCCATACGGAAGCTCGAGTCGGTGGCGGGTCATCAACGTCCGGTCGGAGAGGAGATCGAGAGTGTCGCCATCGGCCACGATCTTGCCCTGATCCATGACGACCGCCCGCGGGCACAGTTCCAACGCGAATGGGAGGTCATGGGTCACCACCAGCTGGGTGGCGGGCAGACCTGACAGCAGAGCGACCAGTTCCCGCCGGCCGGCCGGATCGAGATTGGAGGTGGGTTCGTCCAGGACCAGGATCTCGGACTCGACGGCCAGCACGGTGGCAATGGCGACCCGTCGTCTTTCGCCACCGGAAAGATGATGAGGAGCCCGATCAGCGAGAGCCTCCTCCCCCACTGCTCGCAGTGCCCAGATGACACGCTCTGCAAGTGACCCGTCTTTCAAACCGAAGTTGGCTGGTCCAAAAGCAACGTCTTGGCCGACGGTGGGCATAAAGAGTTGGTCGTCGGGGTCTTGAAAGACCAGACCCACTCGGCGCCGGACCTCATCGAGAGTCTCTTCGGTGAGCTCGGTTTCGCCGATACGGATGGTTCCCTCTGACCCCTGCAACACCCCGATGAGGTGAAGGATCAGGGTGGTTTTCCCGGCGCCGTTGGGCCCGAGCAACGCCACCCGCTCCCCGGCTCCAACCATGAGGTCGACCCCGTCGAGAACGGCCGTGCCGTCTGGATAAGCAAAACGGAGCCCCTTCGTCTCGATCGTGCTCATGTGGCGATGACCCCGGCCATGGCGACTACGACCGATGCCAGGGCCGGCAGCAGAGCCGGCCACCAACGAGCCTCGGTTGGGGGCTCAAGAACGGGCATATCCCCGCGAAAACCGCGGGCGAGCATTGCTTGATGGACCCTTTCCCCGCGCTCGAAGGCGCGGATGAAAATCGCACCTGCCGCCATGGCCAAAGGACGCATCTGGGCAACCCAGGATGACTTGTATCCACGAGCCGCCATCGCAATCCGGGTCCGACTCAGCTCTCCGGCGATGACCTCCAGGTAGCGGATCATGAACGAGGCAATCGCCGTGATCGTGGACGGCAGCCGCAACCGGCGCAACCCGGCCAGCAGTGCCGGGGTCTCAGTCGTCGCAACCAGCAACACCGAGGCACCGGCTCCCAGGGTTGCCTTAGCTAGAACATTCCAGGCGGCTAGTAAGCCGGGTTGGGAGAAGGAGAATGGGCCCACCTCTACCCTCGGGTCTGCTCCGACGAGTGGCAGGAAAAGTGCAAAAAGCACAAATGGAAGGTCAATCGAGAGCCGCTTCAGAAAGAACCCGATCGGAACGGTGGACAAGCCCAGCACCCCGAGCAAGACGACTGCGTGGAGGCTGAAGGCCCATACCGCCTGCGGCGGAGTGGCAACCACCGCCACAGCGAAGACGAAGAAGCCAACCAGCTTTACCTCGGGCGCCAGGGCGTGGACCGGGCTGTGCCCGTGATAGTGAAGCGTGTGGCTGTGACTGCCGCTCACGCGACGCGGCGACGTCGGCTCAGGGCGATCAGTCCGAAACCGGCCACGAAAGTGACCACCACACCCACGCCACCCGCGATGACTGTCGCCGTCCGGTCGTCTTCCAACCCTGCCACCTCGTAGTCGGCCAGTGGCCCGCCGATCGGATGATCCTCAGCCGCGTCGGCGAACCCGACTTCGGCGGCAACGGCCTGGAGGCCGTCAGGAGCGGGCGACGCCAGTGGAGCCACCACCAGAACGAGCAGGAATGCTCCGAGAAGGCCCGCTCCGACAAAACCGCCGACGGTTCTCCGTGAGGGAGTTGTACTAGTCCGCACCAGGCCAAGATCGCTGGTTCCCATCACCAGGTCCGGGCGAACCGCCAACACCGCCCCGACGACCACCGACGAGATCAGCCCTTCTCCGATTCCGATCAAGGCGTGGACTCCGCTCATGGCGGCGAACACGGTGCCCGGTGCGACCCCTCCCTGTCCACCCAGGGCGTATTCGAAAGCGAACGCCGACGAGGAGACGATCATCGAGACCCAGGCGGCCGTCATGGTCGACGCCATGGATGAAGCAGTCGTCTTCGGAAGCACCCTCATCATCCCCCGGAAGACCCCCCAGCCGACCGGAGCGGTGATCACCGCCATGTTGAAAAGGTTGAGACCCAACGCCGTGATGCCGCCGTCAGCGAAGAGGAGGCCCTGCACGATTACCACTACCGCCACGACCACGACTCCCAGCGAGGGTCCCAGCAGGATCGCTGCCAAGGCGCCGCCCAGAAGGTGACCACT
>JAICND010000045.1 GCA_025929005.1 Acidimicrobiia bacterium | reverse complement strand
TCGATTCCCTCCAGCGAGAGGGGAGTGCCGGCCGGGGTGCTCAGCCGTCGTTGGTTGAGAACAGCCATGGCTGCCCTGAACACCTCTGTGGTGAATAGTTCAGGGCCGATTTCGATTCCGTCGAGTTCAGTCGGATTCGCCAGCACTACCCGCATCAGTTCTTCGTCGATTCGGGAAGGTCCCTCTTCGGCCCCCGCCGGAGCCCGTGGTGAGGCGGTACGTCCGGTCCGACCCATGGCCTTCTCGAGGGTCTGCGGTTCCACCCCGATCAGACGAGACGCGAAGCGTGTGTACTCGGAGCGGGCGACGTCATCAGAGACCCTGGCGATCAGAGGAGCCACCCGGTGGACGGCTCGGGCCCGGGACTCGGGCTCAGTGAAGTCGAAACTGGCAACTTCCTTCTCCAGTCGAAACTGCAACATCGGCCTGGACGATTCGATGGCCTTGGCCAACTCAGGTGCCCGACCTGCCTGCACGAGGTCGGCCGGGTCCATCCCGTCGGGCATCTCGGCCACCCGGAGATCGAGATCAAGGCGGACGGGAGTCTCCAACATCCCGCCTTTGAGGGCGGCCCCGGACCCGGCGACGTCAGAGTCGAAGGCGAGGACGACCCTGTCGGCAAACCGGCGCAGTAGGTCGAAGTGGCCCTCACCGAGAGCGGTACCACAGGTCGCCACGGCGGTCTCGACTCCAGCCTGATGACAGGCGATCACATCGAAATACCCTTCGACGACAACCGCCTGACCCGACCGGGCGATGGAACCCTTGGCGCGGTGCAGTGAGTAGAGCAGCTGGCTCTTCTGATATAGCCTCGAGTCGGGAGAGTTGAGGTACTTCGGGGTGGCGGTCCCGATGGCGCGACCCCCGAAGCCGATCGGGTCCCCCCGCAGATCGTGGATTGGGAAGACAATCCGGCTGCGAAAGACGTCGTATATACGGCCCCCGCGGCCCCGCCGGGCGAGACCGGCGCTTTCTATGACGCGCTCTTTGAAACCGGCCGATCGCAACTCTTTGACGAGGACATCCCAGACCGCCTCCTCGGGTGCGTACCCGATCTGATAACCCTCAACCGTGGCGGCGTCGATGCCGCGGCTCCGGAGGTAGGCGCGAGCGGGTCCGGCATCGGGACCAGACTTGAGCCGATGCCGGTAGAAGTCGACAGCCCTTCTGACCGCTTCCACCAACTCCTCGTGTTCGCCCCGGCGTTTTGCGGCGCCGGGGTCGGCCTCGATCTGAATGCCGGCCTGGCGGGCAAGGAGTTCAACCGCCTCGTTGAAGTCGAGACCCTGGGTCTCCTCGACGAACCTGAACACATCTCCACCCTTGCCGCACCCGAAACAGTGATAGAGCCCCCGGGCGATGTCGAGATGCAGAGAAGGAGTCTTCTCCTCATGGAAGGGACAAACCGCAACATGGGACCGTCCCTGTCGCTTGACGGTGGTCACGGTCCCGACCAGATCGATCAGGTTGGTTGCGCTCCTTACCCGATCGATGTCATCCCGCCGATACACCGGCTGAGGTTACCGGCACCCGGGAAACGGTTGAAGAGGGGTCGTTCTCGGGGCTGTAGTTGCCGATTTTGGGAGCCTGAACCCGGGGTTCGCGGATTTACTGGCCGAGACGCTCTTTCAGGTATGTGAGGACGCCCGGCAGGGGGATGCGGTCCTGTTCCATCGTGTCACGGTCCCGGACTGTCACCGCCTGATCCTCCAAGGTGTCGAAATCGACGGTGACCGCGTAGGGAGTGCCGATCTCGTCCTGGCGGCGATAGCGACGGCCGATCGACTGAGTGACGTCGACCTCGAGCATGAAGTGCCGGCGCAAGTCGGCGGCGAGCTTCTCGGCCGGCTCGATCAGCTCAGCCTTCTTCGACAGGGGCAGGATCGCCACCTTGTAAGGGGCGAGGCGGTGATGCAGCCGCAGCACGGTCCGGGTCTCACCCCGCACTTCCTCTTCGTGGTAGGAGTCGATCAAGAAGGCAAATGTGGTCCGGGTCGCCCCCGCGGCCGGCTCGATCACATAGGGATAGAAACGTTCACCACTGTCTTGTTCGAAATAGCGCAGGTCTTCGCCTGAATGCTCGGCGTGCTGGCGCAGGTCGAAGTCGGTGCGATTGGCGATGCCCTCCAACTCGTCCCAACCCCAGGGAAACGCGTACTCGATGTCCACCGTCGCAGCCGAGTAGTGGGAAAGCTCGTCCGGCTCGTGTGGGCGCACCCGCAGGTTCTCGGCGGTCATTCCCAGATCGGTATACCACTTCACCCGCTCGTCGACCCAATACTCGAAATGCCGGTCGGCCTCCTCAGGGTGCACGAAGTACTCCATCTCCATCTGCTCGAACTCCCGGGTCCTGAACACGAACTGGCCGGGAGTGATCTCGTTGCGAAATGACTTTCCGATCTGGGCCACGCCAAAGGGCAGCTTCAGACGCAGAGCTCTCCGCACGTTCTCGAAGTTGATGAAGATGCCCTGGGCGGTCTCTGGGCGCAGGTAAACAAGGTTGTCCTCGTCCTCCACAGGACCGGTATGCGTGCGGAACATGAGGTTGAAGGCGCGGGGCTCGGTGAAGCTTTCCTTGGCGCCGCAGTTGGGACAGGTGTGAAAGTCGGTCAGCTTGTCAAGCCGGAAACGCTGGTTGCAGTTGCGGCACTCCACCAGCGGGTCCGTGAAAACGGACTCATGTCCCGAGGCTTGCCAGACCTGGCGGGCCTGCAGCACTGCCGAATCGAGGCCGACCACGTCGCCTCTCTCTTGCACCATCCGACGCCACCACTCGTCTTTGACGTTGCGGAGCAGCTCCACGCCGAGAGGGCCGTAGTCATAGGCCGAACGGATGCCGCCGTAGATCTCCGAGGACTGGAAGACGAACCCGCGCTGCTTGGCGAGGTTGGCAATCGTGTCGAGGCTGGGGGCCATGGGTGGCAAAGAGTGGACCGGACCTTATCGGGTGTCAAAATCAACTCATGAGTGAAGGTGCGCCGTGAGGTTGGGAGTTGGGGCGGCGATCGTCGGCTCCGAGGTCGTGGCTGGTGATGTTTCGATCGACGGTGGGGCGATCGAGGCAGTCGGCCTTTCCCCCGCCGGGACCGGTTTGGCTATTCCTGGCTTTGTCGATCTGCAGGTGAACGGTTTCGGTGGAGTCGACTTCCTCAGTGCCGGCGCCGATGAAATCACGAAAGCCGGAATCGACCTGGCCCGAACTGGGGTTGTTGCCTATCAGCCGACACTGATCACCGGTCCCTCGGCGACCACGCTGCAAGCGGCGGGAGAGTTTGCCCGTGCCGCTGGCGCCGGCGGTGCCCGCATTATCGGAGTCCACCTGGAGGGGCCGTTCCTATCGCCGCAACGTGCGGGCGCTCACCCACTCAACTATCTCCTGGATCCGGACTGGCGATTGCTGGAACCCATCATGGCGGCCGGCCAGGTGACGATGGTCACCCTTGCTCCGGAACTTCCAGGCGCCACCGAGTTGATTTCCCGCCTCGCCTCGTCGGGTGTGGTGGTTTCCCTCGGCCACTCCGATGCCACCGCCGCTCAGGCGGGAAGAGGCTTCGACTCCGGTGCCCGCACCGTCACGCATCTCTTCAACGCCATGCGCCCGTTCTCGCCTCGGGATCCGGGCCTCGCCGGCACCGCCCTCTCAAGGTCTGACGTCTACCTCGGAATCATCGCCGACGGGGTGCACGTATCTCCCGAGGTCCTCTTGACAGTATGGAGAGCGGCGGCATCCAGAACCCATGTGGTAACTGACGCCATTGCCGCCGCGGGCATGGGTCCGGGGCGCTGGAAACTTGGGGAGGTGGAAGTTTACGTCGATGCGGGCAGCGCTCGACGCAAAGACGGCACGCTCGCCGGCAGCGTCGGAACGATGGATGCGAGCCTTCGACACCTGGCTGCCCTCGGCGTCCCCCCGGTGGACATCGTGGCGATGACCTCCCTCAACGCCCGCAAGTTGATGGGCCTGAGTGAGGAGAGGCTGACGCCGGGCGGTGCGGCCGACGTGGTGGTGCTGGACGACGGCTATCAGGTCAAAGACGTGTTGATCGGTGGCGTCGCGGTGGTCTAGTCCATGGAGTCGATCTGTCCGTCGAGGCGTCGATTCATCGAAAAGAG
This sequence comes from Acidimicrobiia bacterium, assembly GCA_025929005.1. Classification (GTDB taxonomy): domain Bacteria; phylum Actinomycetota; class Acidimicrobiia; order Spongiisociales; family ZC4RG35; genus JAICND01. Next base: position 4,232 of record JAICND010000045.1, on the reverse strand, counting down.
CCGGCCGAGGACAGGCATGATGAGCAGATTGAATCCGTGGAGGACGCCGATTATCAGAAGAATTCCTCCAATTCGGATCAACACCACTTGGAGTTGGGCACGGCTGACCGCTTCCTCCCAGTCCGCCGGTGGATCAACGGTGCTCGTGAACAGGATGTAAGCGGTGAAGATCAGGTAGTAGACGATGTCGGTCAGGACTATGTAGCTCTTCCCGGTCCGAGGGTTGGCCCGAAAAACATCAGCGGCATAACTGCGACCGAATCGTTTGATGAAGGGTCCCAGCCAGAGTGCGATCGCCACGAGCACCGCAGCGGTGATCAATTCCAGGACCCACCATTCCATTGTCAACCTTCCTTCTATGTTCCGGGTAGTGAGGATGATCGCGAGGGCCAGGAGCGACAGCGCTCCTATTGCCCACGAGAGGTACTTACGGCGAAGCCGGCGCCGGGCAAGGTCTGCCTCCACCGAAAGCTGAACGCGGGCGAAGAGATCGGGTGCCGGCACAGTCGCTTCCGCCCCCGCCACCAGGGCGTCGTGCAAGCGGGTCTCCAAGGCGGTCATGAGTCTTCTCCGAGCCGCGTCTCAAGAGATCGAAGGCCGCGCTGAAGGTGCGTCTTTACAGAGTTGACCGACAGTCCGAGATCCGAGGCGATCTCCCCCACGGTCAATTCGAGGTAGTAGCGCAGCACTAGACAGTCACGCTGCCGCTTGGGGAGGGCTCGCAGAGCTTCGATGACACGACGTTGATCCTCCTGCACGCCGATCTCCTCCTCGACCGAGGGAGGGGTTGGGTCGGCGGCTGGCTGGTGTCGGAGCGAGACCAGACCGCGCCGATTGTGGTCGCGAGCCAGGTTGAGGACGATCGAACGGAGATAGGCGGGAGCGCGCTCGACGTCTCGAATCCTCCCCGCCGTACGCGCTAGCCGGATGAATGCTTCCTGGACCAGATCCTCGGCGGCATTGCGGTCGTCTACGAAAAACCTCGCCAGCCGGACCAGATTGGCCGACTCGGCGCGGTACAGCTCGGCCACCAGGACCTCGGGGCTGGCGGCCCACGAGGGTGGCACCGCTAACTCGTCGGCCGAGGCCATGAGTGTCATCGTCGATACAGACGAACCGGAGCCCCTCAACAGGTGACGCCATGTCACCCACCAGCGGTTGGGTGTTCGTCTGTATGCGAGGAAGTTCACCGACATGGAAAGGAATGTAGGGACCATGAGGAGTCGACTGGGACAACATCCGATTCTCACCGGGATGGTGCTGGGATTCAGCTGGGGAGTAGTCATCAGGCTGTGGATGAGGTACATCTCCACGGATCCGGAGTTCTCCTGGTCCGGGACGGGGTACATAGTGGGGGCGGCCACCCTGGTCGGGACTCTGCTCGGCGTGGCGGTATACCGCAGAAGCCTCGCCAGAGGCAACTGGTGGCGCCTCAATGGTTTGTCCGTCCTGACACTCGGAATGGCAGCCGGAGCAGTGATGATTCCGACGGTCCTCGTGGGCGGATTGGCAATCGGACGCCGTCGCTGGCCCACCTGGCTGCGTGTGTCGTTGCTGGTCCTGGCCTTCGGAGTCCAGGTGTTGTTCTTCGCGGGAGCCAATGGAGACTTCCCGCGCGGGCGTTTCGCGACAGGAATGGCGGTCTACGCGGTGATGCTTGGTCTAGAGACCTGGGCTGCCTCTATCCCTTTCCTGCCTTCCCGAAGCGCCGTTCCCGCTGCTGGTACTCCAACACCGCTTGCAGCAGATGCGTCTGCGTGAAGTCGGGCCAGAGGATGCCGGGAAACACGAACTCGGCATAGGCGGCCTGCCAGAGGAGAAAGTTCGAGAGCCGATGCTCGCCTGATGATCGGATCACGAGGTCGAGATCCGGCATGTCGGGTATGTAGAGGTGAGCGGCGACGGCGGCTTCGTCGACCTGATCTGAAGACATCGTTCCTTCTGCAACTTTCACCGCGATCTGGCGGGCAGAGTCGGCGAGTTCTCTTCTGCTCCCATAGTTGAAAGCGAACACGAGGTTCAGGGTGGTGTTGGAGCGGGTGAGTTCGGACGCTTCGGCCATGTGACGACGGTTGCGATCGGGTATCCGCGGATCGGTCAGGTCACCTGCGAAGAGCATGCGGACACCCTGGCGGTGGAGGTCGTCACGCCGCCGAAGAAGCAGGTCCTCGTTGAACCACATGAGGAACTCGACCTCATCGGCGTCGCGATTCCAGTTTTCGGTCGAGAAGGTGTAGGCCGTCAACCAGGCGATGCCTATTTGCAGGGCGCCTTCCACGCTGTCGAAGAGGGCAGCCTCGCCGGCGGCATGACCGGCGGTGCGGGGAAGCCCGCGGGCGTTAGCCCATCTTCCGTTGCCGTCAAGGATCAGGCCCACGTGCCGGGGGACCCGATCAGGATCGAGACCGGACAGGTCAAGGTCACCCATCAAGGACCGTCAACGACGCTAGGCGCCGATCGAGGTGGTGCTCGACGAAACGGCGGGCAACCCCCATAGCCTCGATCGAAAGCTCCGGGTTGTTGGGGGGAAGGAGGGTCAGGTCTGACGTCGCCAGACCGGACAGATATCCGACGACGCCGGGTCGGAGCTTGACCGATCCTTCCCGTCGACAGGAGCTGCACATGACGCCTCCCCCGGCCAGGCTGAAACGGTCGAGGTCCTCGGTGCGCCCACACGAAGCGCAGTGGGTGAGAGCCGGAGCCACACCGACCACCGAAGCCATCTTGAGAAGGAACGAACTGATCAGATCCGACCCGCTCCCTCCTTTGTCGATGGCGCGTAGTCCCCGCTGGAGTAGCAAGAACAACCTCGTGGAGTTCTCTTCCTCCTGGGCCACCGCATCCGCAACCTCAACCATCGTTCCAGCCGCCATGACTCGATCGAGGTTGGAGCGGATGCCGGAGAAGGCTTCGATGACCGACACCTGCGTGATGGTGTCGAGGTTGCGGCCCGTGTACACGACCAGATCGACGTGGGTGAAAGGCTCGAGACGGTCACCGAAGCGGCTCTTGGTCTTGCGAACTCCTTTGGCCACCGTCCGCAGCTTGCCCCGGTTGGGGCTGAGCAGCACTACTACCCGATCGGCTTCTCCGAACGGGTAGGACCGCAGAACAATGCCCTGGTCCGAGCGCAGCACAGTGCGAAGAGGGTACAGCCAACTACCCTTCACTCATGGCGCTCGCCAGCGATTCCGAAATCAACGACTTCCTGGCCTCACATCCCCAGTGGACGCTCGAGGCTGGCGAACTCGCCACGACCGCAACCCTTAAGAACTTCACCGAGGCCATGGGACTTGTGACGCGCATTGCGTTAATCGCCGAACGAGCCCATCACCACCCTGACATTGCCATCAGCTGGAACCAGGTCTCATTGCGACTGTCGACCCACTCCGAGGGCGGCATCACACCCAAAGACCTCGAGTTGGCCACCCACCTACCCCTGGCCTAAAAGGCGTCGAGGCAGGCCCTCACCCACGAGAGGTTGGTCTCGTCGCCCAGTCGTGTGTATGCGGCCTCCAGGTTGGCCAGGATCCTGGTGACGATGGCTGACGACTCCACCGGGACCAGCCAAGCCGGCTCCAGCCGCGGGCGCCCACCCAGCGCCTCGGCTACCAGCATCCCGGCCTCGTCGGCGCCAATCGCCTCCCCAAAATGGAACGGGTCGACCAGCTGACCCGCCGCGTAAACCACGAAATGACCGGGCAGGCCCACACCGTGCATTTCCAAACCTGCCCGCCGCCCCACTTCAATCCAGATCACAGACACGGTGATCGGCAGACCCCGACGAGTGTCGAGTACCCGGTGGAGGAAAGAGTTCTCGACGTTGTTGTAGTCCTCCACGTTGCCGCCGATGCCTTCGTGGATCGAGACCACACGGCGCAGAGCCAGGTGCGTACTTCCCGAGACCTGGGCGGCCATCCGGTCAAGCCGACCCAGATAGTCAAAACCGTCGAGATCAGGTTCGACGAAGGTACCTATCAGGAGGCAGGACTCGGCCAGGCGATCGGCGGCCGCAAGCTGGGGAAGTCGACGGACGCGGGCGGCAATCCCCTGGGAAGTCATCGCAACAATCTACGAGTGCTCAAACCGTCGGAAAGCCCAATCGGTCGAGAAGTTGCGGCCGCCTTTGCCAGTCCGCCTCGACCCGAACTCTGAGTTGCAGATGAACCTTGGTCGCGAACAGAGCTTCCAATTCAAGCCGGGCTTCTGTCCCTGACTGACCCAGCGTCTCG
>JAICND010000364.1 GCA_025929005.1 Acidimicrobiia bacterium | reverse complement strand
GCCCGTCAGGTCAGCCACAGCTGACACTCGGAACGTGCCTGGGAAACCGATTACGTCGGCTGGAATCACCGACGCTTCCAGCACGCGGGAGACCTCCCACGCCGGGCTGACCGCGAAGACCACCGAATAGACACCAGACACCTCCGACCCTATCTCCGTCTCTTCGACAACTACCAATGTCTCGATGGCTCCGTCGCCGTCAAGGTCGGTGTCGATGGTCTGAACGACCTGGACGCTGTCCGTGTCGAACTCTCGGGCCGCGAGGATCTCCATGGCCTCCTGCTCTAGGTCGGGGTGAACCTCGCCGTCGGCCACCGGCCGGGGGGTCAACTCCCAAGGAGCTGAAATCGCAACACCCGAAACTCCGGTTGCGCCACCCGGCATACCTGCGAGAGGCGCATAGAGAGCTAGATCATCCGATAAGGGCACCGCGGGCCAGCCCGTGAGATACGCGGCGTCACAGCCGCTCTTCTCCGGTGGTCCTCCCTGGATCACATCACCACCCCAGAGCAGGGCGATCTGGTAATCCTCTCCACCAGACACGGGTAGCGACGTCGTCTCTTCGACCTGCACCCACTCTGTGCCGTTCCACCAACCGAGGGCCATTTCGTGAATGACGATCAGAGGGAACGCGGCCCAGTTGCCTTCAAGGAGAGTGGTGGTGGTGGGGCTGGTCGTCGTGGTCGGGGCGGTGGTGGTCGCCGCAGTAGGCGTCAGCGTCGACGAAGTTGTGGTCGGCGCCGTATTGGTAGTGGTCAGGGTGTCGGCCGGGCTACATGCACTGAGTGCCATCAACACAGCGAGACCGACTGGACCGCGGCTCATCGATCTTTCACGCTAGTTCCGTGTGTCGACTACTCACACACGGCCCAATACCCGGTCCAGCGGCCGCGGTACCCGGGATAGATCCAACGCCTCAACCATGAGACGGCCGTAGCGGATCTTGCGCCCGGAGAGTGTGCCCATGAAACGACGAAGCTGCGCTTCGAGTGGGCGCTCTCGTTGTGCCGGCTGTCTTTGAAAACTACGGAAGGCCCCACCCTCACGTTCGGTTTCGATGATCGCTTCCACGGCAGACGTGCCGAGGGCGCGGATTAACTCGTCCTCGAGGTCTGCCTCGCACACATAGAAGCCAAGTTCCTCCATGTCGGAGCGGGTGATGGCTTCTCCGAGGCCGGCTCTCTCGAGGCCTCGTCGGAAGCCGTCCTCTTCGGCCGTATCACAGAGGCCTGCCAGCCTGACATCGATACCTCGGGGACCAAACCGCTCAAGGAAGTGCCCGAGGTTGGTCGCACCCCCCATCGCGACAATCGCAATGCTCTCGGCGACGAGATTGCGACCGCGGCGGCGAGCCAGCGTTTCCACCGCGGCCTGGTCACTAAGTCCTTCGACGAGCACGACCGCATTTGGGTTCAAGGCAGCCGCTGACGCGTTCCTAGCCAAGACCCTCAGAGCCGGGCGTTGCTTGTTTGGCAGGGCCAAGTTCACGTACGAAGTTGTAGAAGATTCCCGCCGGCGACCCCAGCAGCAGCAGGTAGCCAAGTTGGAGAATGCCCACGCTTCCCAACCAGAGGTTGACAACCTGCAAGGCGACGTAAAACGTGCCGCCCGCCATAAAGACTTTCCAGGTGTATGCCGGAGTCCAGATTGCCGGATCGGGGTGCCGGTACCTGAGCATGTCAGCGACCTCAAAGAGAATGATCAACAGCGATCCCAACTTGACTGTCGTCGGCACGCTTTCGACCAACAAGAAGATAGGGCTCAAGACCAGAGCCAGGGCCGCGATAGTGAGGGCGTGACGGACGATCGTCTTTACCCGCCAAAGGTTGATCGGATCCCACGTAGTGGCGTCGTCGCGGAGCCAGGCGATAAGGGAAGCGAAGCCGGCCAGGCTCACTGCAAGCCCGGCGACAGTGTTAAAGAACGGTTGCGCCTCCATCCTCGGCATCGTAAACGACCGCTAGATGGCGATCGCGATGATTGCGCAGCAGACCGCGATCGCCAGAGAAACCGGGCCCCAGATCCGTTCCTTCTTGGAACGGGATGCGAAGTTGGCGATGGTGCCGACTGCAAAGAACCCGGTCAAGACCCACATCCCGACTTTGCCTGTCCCGGGGACCCACGCGGTTGTGATTACCTCTGCTGAGTCAAGAACAAAGAGGGCCAGAAGGGGGTAGAGGAGCAGACCAGCCACCAGGCTGGCGATGCGAAGTCGCATCGGTAGGGTGCCGGCATGGGCTCCACCCCAGGCAGCGGATCCCCAGGGAACGCCCAATGCCAAACTGATCCGGAACACGGCGATCAGGGCCAGGAGGACGACGGCGACGATGGCAGCCAGTCTCATAGTGACGATGGTACGAAGGGAGAGGTCAGATGTCGCGACTTCGAGTGCACTGCTTCACTATTTCCCTCGATGGCTACGGAGCGGGGCCAAACCAGAGCCTCGACAATCCACTCGGGGTAGGTGGAGAGGACCTGCACAACTGGATGTTCGGAACCCGTAAGTGGGCAGAGATGGTTGGGACCGAGGGGGGCGCAGAGGGTCTTGACAACGACTTCGTTGCCAAAGGTGACGATGGCATTGGGGCCACCATCATGGGCCGCAACATGTTTGGGCCTATTCGGGGATCTTGGGGTGACGAAGAGTGGAAAGGCTGGTGGGGGGACAACCCTCCCTACCACCATCCGGTTTTCGTGCTTACCCATCACCAACATCCCCCGATAGAGATGGAGGGTGGC
>JAICND010000416.1 GCA_025929005.1 Acidimicrobiia bacterium | reverse complement strand
CTGTTTGGTCGACGGTATGTTTCCCGAAGTCGGCGATGCCACGACCCGGGTTCTCGAACGGGCTGGATGTGAAGTTGAGTACGACCCTCGCCAGACCTGTTGCGGACAGCCTGCATTCAACGTGGGTCTGTTCGAGGAGGCGGCTCTTCTGGCTCGCAAGTTCGTAGACGAATATCGGCCGACCACCGGCCCCATCGTCGTCCCCAGCGGATCTTGCGCTGACATGATCATTCACCAAATGCCCGGTCTCCTCGACGATGCCCAGGGCGAGGTCAAGGCGGTGACGGGCAGGGTGGTGGAGCTGACCTCCTTCCTGGTCGACCATCTCGGAAACCCGGACCTTGGAGCCTCATGCTCCGCTCGGGCCGTATACCACCCCTCCTGCCACGGCCTGCGGAACCTGGGTCTCACCTATCAACCCAAAGCTCTGCTCGAAAAGGTCGAGGGACTTGAACTCGCCGAGATCCAAGGTGCCACTGACTGTTGTGGCTTCGGCGGACTCTTCTCGATCGAGTTCAGCGAGGTGGCCGCCGCCATCCTGGCGGCGAAGCTCGATCAGATCGAGGCCGCCGGTCCCGACTTCGTGGTTGGAGGTGACGTTTCGTGCCTGCTCCACATTGAGGGCGGGCTTAAGAAGCGCGACCTTACGATCGAAGTGAGACATATTTCCCAGATGATGGCCGGCGAGTGAACGACTCGGCTTTCCTCACCCGCGCTCTTCCCCTACTCGCTTCCGATGAGGCCGCGGCCATCAAGCTGGGGACGGATCGTTTCCGGGCGCTGCGAACTGCCGCGGTGGCCGCATACCCGCCAATGGACGACATGCGGGCAAGGGCCGCCGAGATCAGGCGCCACGCGGTTTCCAATCTCGGACACTATGTCGCCCAGTTCGTTGAGAACCTCCAAACCGTCGGAGGGGTGGCTCACATCGCGTCCAATGCACAAGAAGCTTGCGAAGTCATCCAAGGACTGATCGATCCCAGCTCCCTTATCGTCAAGTCGAAGTCGATGCTGACCGAGGAGATCGCCCTCAACGAGGCGTTGGAGCGACAAGGGCATCGGGTCGTGGAGACCGACCTCGGAGAGTTCATCCTGCAATTGGCCGGAGGAACCCCTTCTCACATCATCGCCCCCGTGATCCACATGAACCGGGCCCAAATCGGTGGCCTCTTCGCCGAGCGGCTGCAGGCCCCGTACACCGACGATCCGACGGTCCTCAATGACATCGCTCGCGGTTACCTACGCGAGATCTTTTTGTCTGCGGACGTCGGTATCTCGGGAGCAAACTTTGGCGTGGCTGCGACCGGATCGATCGTCACTGTCACCAATGAAGGCAACGGGCGATTCATCACCACTGCTCCCCGGATCCACATTGCGGTCCTCGGAATTGAGCGGCTCGTCCCGAATTTCTCCGAGCTAGCTGTAATGCTCGAGGTCCTGGCCCGTTCCGCTACGGGCCAGCCGCTTTCGGTCTACACGAATGTCGTCACCGGCCCCCGTCGCCCCGGCGAGCCAGATGGACCTGAGGAGCTGCACGTGGTCCTCGTTGACAACGGGCGCTCCTCGCTTGTGGGTGGCGAGTTCGAAGAAGTGTTGTCGTGCATTCGGTGTGGCGCATGTCTCAACGTGTGCCCGGTCTACCGAGAGGTGGGCGGACATGGGTACGGGTCCGTCTATTCGGGTCCGATCGGAGCGGTGCTATCGCCCCTGCTCTTCGGTGAGGCTGCCTTTGGCGAGTTGGCGTACGCGTCGACTCTCTGCGGTGCCTGTCTTGAGGTGTGTCCGGTGGGTATCGACCTTCCCCGGATGCTGGTGACCCATCGCCGGCGGGAGGCAGTGGCAGGCCGGGCGCCCGACCCGGCGGCCAGTCTCGCCCGCCGCTACTCGGGCCTCGCATTGCGACCATCCCGCTTGGGCTGGATGTGGCGTCTCGCCCGTCTTTCCACCTGGCCGCTGGCCCGAAGCGGGTTTATTCGTCGGCTTCCCGGCCCAGGAAGGGCTTGGACCGACCATCATGTACTCCGCCGGCCAGCCCGCCGGAGTTTTCGTCGCACTCAGGGGACAGACAGTGAAACTTGATGAGTTGTTGACGGTGCTTCCCGCGGACGATCCGGGAGCATCTCCCGGCCTGGTGGTCCCAGACCTGGAGCATGGTGACCTCGTCAGCCTTTTCATGCAGAGGCTGCGCGCTGTCGATGGCACCGGTCACGGGCCTTTGCCTTTGCGGGCCGCCGCCGAGATCGTCCTTTCGATCTTCTCCGATGCTGGCGTCGACAGCTATCTGGGTTGGGACGACCCCGGACTCCCGGGGATTCACGGCCGCCTCGCTCTGGTGGGTATCAAGAGGGTGGACGCCTGGGTCCCCAAGGAACCGGCGAGGCGGCTGACACATCAGGGTGCCTACACGGACGTCGGAGGGGGTCTGACCGGCGCCGACTTTGGTCTG
>JAICND010000141.1 GCA_025929005.1 Acidimicrobiia bacterium | reverse complement strand
CCGGAGACGCCGACATCTGCCCCGATCCCTCGCCGGAAAACCTGACCCGCATTGCCGAAGCGTTGCGCCAATTGGATGCCAGGGTCCATGCTTCCGACTCGCCCCGAGGGCTCAGGTTTGACATCGCTCCCGAGACTCTCGTCCAGGCACAGGCCTGGAATCTGATCACGGAGGCCGGACCACTGGACATCTCCTGGGTTCCGTCGGGGACTCGGGGCTATCCCGACCTAGCGCGCGACGCCGTCACGTATGAATTGGAAGGCTTTGTAGTACAGGTGGCGTCGCTGGCTGACGTCATTCGCTCCAAGGAGGCAGCCGGAAGAGAGCGGGACCGAGCCTCTCTGCCCACCCTGCGAATGTTGCTTGAAAGGCTCGAGCGAGAGAACGAGTCTTAAGCGACGGAGGAGATCACTTCTTTTGCCAGCATCAGATCTACCTCTTCGAATCCGTCAGTGAACGTGGCGTAGAGCGCCGACAGTTCTTCGCTGCCGTCCGGCCTGCGATCGCCGACTCGCCACAATCGCACCAGTCGGGTCAGGATTTTGAGTTCGGTGAAGCGCACTCGTTGCGCGCGCGCGAGTTCCATTGCTTTCAGATAGACCGTTTCGGCGAGGGTGGGGTCGGGCTCGGGCACCAGCAGAAGGAAGTCGCCTTTGAACATCAGCAGAGTGGGGTCGTTTCCGCCTTCTGTAGCAATTGCGTCGTCGATCAGCTCCAGAGCCCGATCCGGTCGGCCAGCGAAAGCGTGGACCGTGGCCCGCAGACTTAGTACCAATGGCCAAAAGATGGGGGGTGCCGACAGCCCGCGGTAGAGATCGATCCCGGCCTCCGTCAGGGCAAGCCCCTTTTCCGGCTGGCCTAGGGCAGTCAGGGACACGCCCTCTAGCACCGTGGCAAGCGTCCCCCACAACGTGTAGTCGTTCTCCTCGGCCACGCTCGCCAGTTCCCGCGCCTTGACCAGCGCCTCCTCGAACCGATACCGACCGAGGGCTAGAAAGCCGCAGTGGTAGGTGGCGTAGGCAATGCTGTACGGGTGGTTGATTTGGAGGGCCAAGTCCAGGGCGGCGCCAACGCGTTCGATCCCTCGTTCCACCTCGCCGCATTGCCAGAGAAGGAGTCCGGAGGCGACCCGGGCTACGACGCCGGTGTTGGGACCGAGTCGGAAGCGGTTAGAGCCGTGCACGCGGGGATCGTGAAGTTCGATGGCGCGCTCAAGATGGGAGAGCCCATTGTCGAGGTCACCACTGAAGGCGAGGTTGGTCCCTAACACGTAGTGACCCTCCACCAGGACGGACTCATCTCCCTCACGTTCGCCGATCTCGAGAAGGCGGCGTCCCATCTCTGCGGCGCGACCAAAGTCGGTGAGGTTCATGTAATAGGTGGCGAGGGCCCGGATCACGGGGAAGCGTTGCGCGGCGGAACCTTTTGCCTCGGTCATGTCGAGGACCTTGCGAAAGGCTTCCTCCACCTCCGGCCCATAGCCACGCACCGCCATGACCGCCCGAGCCAGGCTGGTGCGAAGAGTGATCTCTTCGGCCGCCAACTCCTCGCTCGGTTCTGCTCGACCCAGCACCTCGAGAGAGTCGGAGGCAAGTTCGATAGCGGCGTGGTACCAACCCTTGGCCTCGTGCAGCGCCCACAGACCGTCGATCAGGCGAAAGAGTTGCTCGAGATCGTTCTGATCCACCCAGTAACGCCAAGCCGCGCGCAGGTTGCCGATCTCTGACTCCAGCTCGGCCAGGGCCAAGTCACGCTGGGCTCCGCTCAGCCGATCCTTGAGCTGCTGGGCGAAGGTTGAGAAGTGGAGAGCGTGGGCCCGCCGCACCGTGTGCTCCCGTTCGGGATTTTTGGCCAGCAACGTCTCGGCGTACTCCTTGATCATCAGCAGCATCGAGAAGCGCTGTGACCCGCCGCTCTCGTCGCTACGGATCAGGCTCTTGTCGACCAGGGCGCCGAGGGGATCGAGAACGGAGCCGATGCCAAGCGATGCGGCCACAGTCTCGATCGCCTTCAGGCGGGTGGGCGAGAAGACCGACATCAACTCGAACACTTCCCGCTCCTCGGGGTCGAGCAACTCGTAGCTCCACCCGATCGCCCCCCACAAGGTGCGCTGTCGATCCGGAAGATCACGACCGCCAGCCCCGAGCACGTCGAGACGGCTGCGGAGACGTTCGAGTAGATCCGCCGGAGAGAAGAGTTTGAGACGAGCAGCGGCCAACTCGATGGCGAGGGGAAGGCCATCGAGCCGGAGACAGATCTGGGCAATATCGGAGGCGTTGTCGTCGGTCACTGCGAACCCGGGACGAACAGCCATTGCCCGCTCGACGAAGAGTTGCACCGCTTCGGAGGTGGCGATCTCGGCGGTCGAGCGCTTGGGATGGGGCAGCGAGAGCGGGGGAACCGGGAAGACCTGCTCCGCCCGGACCCGTAGCGTCTCCCGGCTGGTCACGATCACCTTTAACTTCGGGGCGTGCTGCAGCAGTTCGGCGATACCGGTTCCGGCGGCGGTTACCTGCTCGAAGTTGTCGAGGACCAGCAGCATCGTCTTGTCCCGTAACCGTGCCTTGAGGTTTGCGAGGGGCTCTCCACCTCCCGACGTCGGCAGGGCCAGGGCCCGGACGATCGCTTCGTAGGCGGCGTTGGGGACTCGCTCGGAGGACAGATCGACAAAGAAGACTCCGTCAGAGAACCGATCGAACTGTTCGGCAGCCACCTGGAGAGCGAGCCGGGTCTTACCGGCGCCACCGGGACCAGTAATGGTGACCAACCTGGTGGTGGGAGAACTCAACATGGCGCCGATCGTGGAGATCTCGGCTTCACGCCCGAAGAACTCGGTGGTTTGCAGCGGAAGGTTATGGGGTCGGGAGTCGAGAGTGATGGGCGGGGGAAACTCGCTGTCGAGGTCGTCATGGACGAGCTGGTAGAGATGCTCGGGCAGGGTTAGGTCCTTGAGACGGTGGATGCCGAGGTCGCGGAGGCTCGCCCCCGGGGGAAGCCGATCGGCCACATTCGCAACGGCGGCGGACGAGCACAACACCTGGCCGCCATGGCCGGCCGCCATGATCCGGGCGGTGCGGTTCAGGGTCGGACCGAAGTAGTCGCCGTCCCGTTCCTGGCTCTCGCCGGTGTGGACACCCATCCGCACGCGCAAGGGGCCGGTCACTCCCCACGCCTCGTCGCGGAGATTCCTTTGAGCTTGGACCGCGGCAGCAAAGGTGCCCTGTGGAGACTCGAAGCGGGCGAGGATGCCGTCACCGGTCGTCTTCACCACCTGGCCCCGAGCCTCGGCGATGGCACCCGTGAGGATCGCATCGTGCCGGGAAAGCGCCGCGGCCATTTCCTCGGGATACTGCTCCCACAGCCGGGTGCTACCTTCGATGTCGGTGAAGAGGAAAGTCTGCATTGGTGCTGCGATCAGCCCGTGGACTGATAGCGAAGCAACACCAATCCGCGATCGTGAGGATTCGCTTCCAGAAGCTTGAGCTTCTGGAGGTCGACATCGCCTTCGAACAGCTGGCGCCCCCGCCCCAACACGACCGGGACAACTCTCAGTTGGATCTCATCGATGAGACCGCTCTGCAACAGTGCGGTAGCGAGGGTGATGCTTCCCCAGATCACGATGTCCTTGCCCTCTTCCTGGCGGAGGGCGTTGATTCGGCTCGCTGGGTCGCTGGCGATGATTTGCGCCGGCTCCCATTTGCCCCAGGGCGCCTCCTGCAGGGTGGAGGAGACCACGTACTTCTTGAGCGAGTTGAGCTTCTTTCCGAACTCGGCGTCGTCGCCCGATGCTTCCGGCCAATACCCGGCGAAGAGCTCGTAGGTTTTCCGCCCGAGGATCATCGTGTCGACGGTGTCGAGGAACTCCGTGGCCTCACGTATGAAACTCTCGTCGCGCTGTTGTGCATATAGCGAGATGAAGTCGGTGTCACCCTGTTCGTTGGCTGCGAGCCCGTCGATGGTTGTGAACTGCTGAAGGATGAGGCGTCTCATGGGTCTGGATCCGAACCCTAGCCCTCAGACGGTGTTGCGGTTCCCCGGCGTCCTGGTATGGTCTGCAGTGCAAACCAGTCTGTAAGTGTTGGAGGCATCGATGAAGGTATCGGAATCAGCAAGGCTCGAACGGATCCGGGGCGTCACCGCCAACTACTTCTTCTGGCAAGGGCTGCGATGGGTGCCGGGAGGATTCATCATGCTGATCGCTGGCCTGCTCTGGAGCGATTGGTGGCCGTTCACCGAATCGACTGAAGACGCGGTTCTGATCGGGGCGCTGCTCGCCGCTCTCGGCGCTTCAATGGCGATCGGGAGGTACTACCGAAGAGAGTTCGGCCATGTCAGTGGCATTCCCGGCCAACATGCCCGTCGCAATGCCCTCAAGTGGTTCGTCTTCTACCCGGCAATGGCGGCCTCATTGCTGGTCGACGGTCTGACCCGCATTCCTTTTTTCCTCTCGGGCATCATCTGGGCGGTGGCGATCGTCGCTTACTGGTGGTCCACCGGGCGGGGCCGTCATCACTATCTGGTGGCGGCGGGAGGGCTGATGGTGCTGGCCTTCCTGCCCACCCTCAATGTGGTTGCCAGCGGTAGCCCAATCCTCAGCCTTTTCTTCATCGTCCTCGGTGGCATCTACATGGTCGGCGGGGTGCTCGATCACTTGGAGTTGCGTCGCTTGCTCCCACCGGTAGCAACCGGCTCCGAAGCCGACAGCATCCCGTGAGCCAGCCCTTCGAGGAGTTGGCCGAACTGGATCGGCTCGTTCACGAGCCAGCGCGTCTGTCCATCCTCACCGCACTGGCTGCCTGTCGCAGCGCCGACTTCCTCTATCTGCAACGGCTCACCGGGCTTACGAAGGGAAACCTCTCGAGCCATATCGCCAAACTCGAGACCGCCGGCCTGGTACAGGTCGACAAGACCTTTGAGCGGAAAGTACCTCTTACACGACTCAGTCTCACCAAGGTGGGGCAGCAATCGATAGACCAACACTGGCAGCAGCTAGACGGGCTCAGACGGCGCGCTCACAAATGGCAACCCGACAAAAACTCGAAACTCACTCGCGGCGGTTGATGACGAAGACGTGTTCATCGATCTCAT
>JAICND010000496.1 GCA_025929005.1 Acidimicrobiia bacterium | reverse complement strand
CTGCCAAGAGCGGACCGCCCGCCCCGTCGGGATCGATTCCGAAGACCGCATCTCCTCCTGAGCTTTTCGCCACAAAGCGAAAGTGGTAGGTGGTCGACGGAGAAAGCCCTTCGAGAATCACCCCGGCGGTTGGGATGAACGCGTTCGTGGCCTGGTTGGTGAGAAGAGCGGGCGAGAGCGGCGCTTTGTTCGGACAGCCACCGTCAAGGCACGGGCCGGTGCCATATTCGACGTAATAGGTGACATCCTGGAAGAACCTCGGGCTGACCCGCGCCCTCACCGTCGCCTCTTGCCGGCCCACCGAGATGGCGAACTGCTCACCGATCACTGGTGGAGTTGGAGGCGGCGCTTCGCAGCCGACCGGGCCCGTGCCATAGGCGTCGACATAGCTGACCGAGATACCGTCATAGAAACCGACGTAGAGGTTGCCCGGGCGCTCGCTGCCGGCGCAGATGTTCGTCGCGATTACCGTCGGCCCGGCCCCTAATGGCCTGACCGGAAACGGCTCCTCGCCTTCATCATGGCCTGCTGTCGGGACCAACCTCTCACCATCTGCGCTGAACTTGAAGACACGCGGCGCAGGTCCACCGCTGCCTTCCGGGTCCTCTATCGCATACACACTGTCCTCTACGTCAACCGCGACACCCAGCGGATGTTCAGCTTCGAAGCTCGACGCGCCGGGTTTGCCCGGCACGAGCGGTTCTCCTGCAAAGCTCAGCTTGTATAGATCTGCGACTCCGGTAAGGGAGATATAGATGTTGCTGTCTTTGTCGACGTCGAGGCCGTTGACCGTCTTGCCGGCGAAGGCTCCAAGCGCTGCCTCGAAGGGGAGCTCTTCTCGATAGGTCCCGTCGAGGTCGAAGATCTGGATGCGGCCTTTGTCGCCCACTGCGATCGCATTGGCAGGAGAAGGAACGTAGGCGATGACGTCGCCGATCGTAGGATCGAGCTGGCTCGGACCTTCCCCTGCTTTCCCCCGTTGACAGACGTCCGCCGGATCGATCGGGCACACGTCTCGCTGCTCCGAGGTGGCGCCTTCTTCAACCTTGGTCCGGTTGACATCACCACCCAGCATCAACAGGAATTGGCCATCGGGACTGAACTTCTGCACACGAAGGTTCTCAAGATCCCCAACCCAGACATTTCCCTCGCCATCTAGGGCAATGCCGCCGGCGAGCAGTGCGAGCTGGCCCTTCTCTTCCCCCGGATCTCCTGCTTGGCAGAGCCCCGCCGGAGGTTCCGCTTCCGGATCCGCAGGGCCGCAGTTCTCCAGCTCGTCAGCCGTCGTGTCACCCGCCGTGCCGTCCGGCGCCACATCCCAGCCCCACGCCTTCACAAAAAGACCCCACGCCGTGTACTCAGCGACGCGCGCGTTGCGACGATCCGCGATGTAAACGTGACCCGTATCCCGACTCGCGGCGATGCCGCGGGGGTTATCGACTTCCGCGGCGCCGCTCCCCGGCGGGGGAAAGCCCTCGTTTTGCGGCATCCGCAAGACGAACTCCGGCGCGGCGCCCAGAGCGGGGGCGTTCATTGCGGCTAAGAGCGCGACGGTCGACAGCAACAACAGGCTAAGCCGCTGCGCCGTCCTGGCGATAGTTCCCATCAGCTCTCTCTCTGGAAGCTCGAACCCGCGTTGCGACCCCCTACGCATCGCATCAGGTATGAGCGAGGTTTTTTCACGGTATCACAAATTTTGAGCTCCCGGGCAAAAAGCAGCTGGGGACGGCTTGGACCGCCCCCAGCTCTCGCCTTTACCTCGATCGTTTATGTCGCCT
>JAICND010000100.1 GCA_025929005.1 Acidimicrobiia bacterium | reverse complement strand
GCGGCCTTTCTCTACGGGGAGTCCCGAGGTCGTAGATTCGGTGCTCGGGTGGCGATTCGTAATCCCGAGGTTGAAAGCGATGTATCCGCCGATCACACTGGGGATGACAGCGGAGCGGGTGGCAGAAAAGTACAGCGTCTCCCGGCTTGATCAAGACACTTTTGCCCTCGCGAGCCACGTCAAGGCAGTGGCCGCCCAACAACTCGGCCGGTTCAAGACCGAGATGGAGCCGATCGATGCTCCCGTCGACGCCCGACACCATAAGACGAACACCATCTCAGAAGACGAAGGCCCGCGGCCCGACACCTCACTCGAAGCCCTCGCCAGGCTGCCTGCGGTCTTCCTAGAGGGTGGCACCGTTACCGCCGGCAACAGCTCACCCATGAACGATGGGGCGGCGGCGTGTCTGTTAGCCACCGAGGAGGGTCTGCGAACACATCACTTGACACCCCTCGCTCGCATCGTTTCGTCGGCGGCGGCCGGGGTCGACCCCGACCTGATGGGCATCGGTCCGGTGCCGGCCAGTCACAAGGCTCTGGAGCGGGCCTCTCTGAAAGTGGGTGAGCTCGACCTGGTCGAGCTCAACGAGGCGTTCGCTGCCCAGGCGGTGGCAACGGTTCGGCTCCTGGGGTGTGATCCTGAGATAGTCAACGTCAATGGTGGTGCCATCGCCCTCGGTCATCCCCTGGGCGCCTCGGGCGCCCGCCTCCTGACCACCTTGGCCCATGAGTTGATACGCCGAAATAAGAGGTATGGGCTGGCCACGATGTGCATAGGAGTTGGTCAGGGGGTGTCGGCAGTGGTGGAGCGCGTATGAGCGGACCCCTGGCCGGGGTACGCGTGCTCGAGTTCGGGAACCTGGTGGCAGCCCCCTATTGCGGGATGCTCCTGGCCGATCTCGGCGCCGATGTGATCAAAGTGGAACCTCCCGATGGCGACCTGGCTCGCCACATCGGACCTTTCGTCGCCGGAATGAGCGTTTTCTACCGCGCCATCAACCGAGGCAAACGGAGCTTCGCCGCCGACCCCAAGCATCCCGACGCCCGTCATCTGCTGTGGGAGCTGGCGCGGTCGTCTGATGTGGTGATCCACAACCTGCGGCGCGGGGCGATGGAACGGATGGGTTTGGACTACGAGGGACTCGCCGAGAGAAACCACGGTCTTGTTTATGGCGTGATTTCAGCGTTCGGAACCAGCGGGCCGTATGCGGATAGGTCGGGCATCGATCTCGTCTTCCAGGGAGAGTCCGGGATGATGTCGATCGGTGGCGAGCCTAATGGGGAGCCACAGAAGACCGCGACCACCATCGCCGACTTCGTCGCCGGGACCAATGCCGCCTTGCTCGTCGCCGCGGCTCTGACTTCTCGAGGTGTCACAGGTCAGGGTCGTCTCGTGGAGACCTCCTTGCGTGACGGGCTGATCGGGGTTCAGTCCGGATGGAACGCTCTCTACTTTGCGACTGGCGACCAGCCTCCTAGAACCGGCACCGCTTCACCGGTCACGGCTCCTAATCAGACTTTCGCCACCTCCGACGGTCACCTGAACCTGGCCATCGTTTCCGATCGTCACTTTGTCAGGGCCTGTGAGCTTCTCGACCTGCAGAAGCTTCTGAGCGATGAACGCTTCTCCTCCAACGAGGCGAGAGTGGTCCATCGCAACGAACTGGCGTTTCTGATCCAAGAGGTTCTCGCCGTCAAACCCACCGATCACTGGATGGAGCTGCTCGGTGGCGCCGGACTTCCGGTGGGGCGGATACTCACCCTCCCTCAAGTATTCAGCGATCCACAGGTCATCCACAACCAGATGGTGTTGACCCGTGAGGGAATGACAACCCAGGGCTCGCCGCTTCGATCGGAAGGGTCCGTGCTCATGGCCGACCGCCCGCCGCCCGCTCTAGGCGAGCACACTGCCGCGATAGCAGCCGAGCTTGGAGTAGCGGGTTCGCGTCTTGAGCGCATGATCTCCGATGGCGCGCTTCTCGTAGGTTGAAGCTGTGACGCTTCGATGTGCCTCGCCTCAACTGGCCGCCCTGCTGGAGGCGTGGCGCGACGAGACGTCTGGGTTGGTGTTTGTCGCCGACGACCAGACAGGGGAGGCGTGGAGCGAAGTCGCGGCCGAACTCACCGATGCGTTCAACCTCACCCAGCAGTCGCTTGCCAACGGACTAGCAGTCGTTTTCGTGGTCCACAATGACGATCTCCTAGGCAGAAACGGCCCCCCCAGGGCGATGGTCGCAATGGGGCTCCTCTCCGCAACCCGAACCGCCGCGCTCGAACACCGGAAGGCGGGTGTAGCGGTCAACGTCATCGCTCGGGAAGACGACACCGAACCGTCCCTCATCGCCCGCTGGTGTGGCATCCTCATGGACGGTGAGTTGCCAACCGGCGAACTGATTCACCTCGGATCGGAACACCTCGGCAAGGCGTTGCCGTGACCGCGGTGGTCACCGGAGCGGCGGGAGGAATCGGTCGGGCGCTGTGTCGCCGGCTCGGCCAGGCCGGGCACGACCTTGTTGCCGTCGACGTGTCATCCCGCCTCGAAGAGTCGGTGGCGATGCTGGACCAGGAAGGGTTGACCATGCATCCCGTGCAAGCCGACCTCACGACCATCGGCGGGGTTGAGGCGGTAGCTGCAGCCGTCCGCAAATTCGGTGATGTGCAGGTTCTCGTCAACAACGCCGGTATCACCCGCGACAGCAGACTGGTGAATCTCAGCAACGACGACTTCAAGGCGGTACTCGATGTGAACCTGGGAGCCGCCTATCGGCTCACACTCGCCCTGGTACCGATGATGGGTCGTGCCAGCATCATCAACGTCTCCTCACGGGCTTACCTCGGGAACTTCGGCCAGTTCAACTACTCCATGTCGAAAGGCGGTCTGGTCGGACTCACGAGGGCACTCGCCTTGCAGCTGGCGCCAGCCATCCGCGTCAACGCGGTCGCCCCCGGCCTCATTGCCACCGAGATGGCCATGGGCATACCCGACGATGTCCGGACCCGGATGATCGCAGCCATCCCCGCCGATCGGATGGGTGAGCCGGAGGAAGTCGCCGAGCTGGTGGCGTTTCTGGCGACCGATGCATCCTCGTATATAACCGGCGAGGTAATCGTCATAGGTGGCGGTCGCAGCCTCAGCCGGTGACGATCAATAGACCAGCCTCGTGATTGTGATTGCCTCAAGCGCGGGCTCGCCTGTTTCCTTCTCGACAATCGCTCTTCGGCGCATCTGAACCGACTCGCCGATCGCTTCCACCCCGTCGAGAAACGCCCGAGCCCTAACTCGCTCGCCCGCAGCGACACTCGCCCTTGCTTCCACCCGGTCGAGTCCGTAGTTGATTGTGGCCCTGGGATTCCCTGCTGGCAATGACACGCGTGCCAACAGGTGGGGGAGGAGAGAGAGCAGAAGAAAGGGAGGCACCGGGTCAACTGGCTGCGGTCCCACCGCCCTCGCATAAAGATCGAGGCGATCCAGATCGATCACCAGCCAGTCGCTGAGACCGATCTGCCTCCCGACAAGCCCGAGCAATGCGTCGATCGGAGTCACTGCTGGTTGATGGTGATGGGTTGCGCGGCGACGGTGACCTTCTGCCCGAAGACTTCTGCGACGAGCGGTTTGCCGTCAGGTCGAACCAGGGTGACTGCATCGGTTGCAGCCCGGATCGTGAGCAGTGAACCGTCGACCCGGACCGAAAAAGCAAGCGACCCCCACTCCGGTGGAACTCGCGGGTCGATGACAACCCACCCCTCGTTCCGGCGAAATCCACCAAAGCCTTTTACCAGCGCCAGCCACACGCCACCGGCCGCGGCCAGATGGAGCCCGTTATCGGTGTTGCCGGCGAGATCATCCAGGTCGGTCAGGGCAGCGCGTCGAAACAATGTGACTGCCCGATCCAGGTGCCCGACCCTCGCCGCCACAGCTGCCTGCACGGGCGGCGAGAGAGACGAGTCGCCGGTGGTGATGGGGTCGTAGAAGTCGAAGTCGGCTCGGGCGACCTCGGGTGTGAACTGGTCGGGAAGGTTGAAGATTGCCATCACTACGTCCGCTTGTTTGAGGACCTGATGCCGGTAGATCACCAGGGGATGGAAATGCAGAAGCAACGGATACCGATCACGAGGTGTGTCCCAGTCCCACGGCTCCCGCTCGAGAAAGCGGGCGTCCTGGGCATGAATACCCAAGGTTTCGTCGAACCCGACATACATAGCGGCGGCGGCCCTACGCCATTCCTCGACTTCGCGGTCGTCAACACCCAGCCGGGCGACGAGCTCCCGGTACAGGTCGGCGGCCCCCTCTTGCATGGAAGTCAGCCACTCCACCGCCCGCTGCAGGTTGAAGCGGGCCATCAGGTTGGTGTAGGTGTTGTCGTCGACAAGGGCCGTGTACTCATCGGGCCCCGTCACCATGTGGATGTGAAATAGGCCATCGGAGCCGAAGAAACCGAGGTCACACCACATCCGTGCCGTTTCCACAGCGATCTCAACGCCAACCTCCCACAGCAGGCTGCGATCGCCGGTCGCATCAACATAAGCCGCCAAACCCAAAGTCACGGCGGCATCGATGTGGTACTGGGCGGTGCCCGCTTCGTAATAGGCCGAGGCTTCTTCCCCGGTGATGGTCCGCCACGGAAAGAGGGCGCCCTTCAAGTCGAGCTGGCGCGCCCGGCTACGAGCCTGAGGCAACATGGAGTGCCTGTACCGGATGAGGCGAGCCGCGGTCGTGGGATCGGTGTGCGCCACGAAAGGGAGCATGAAGACATCCATGTCCCAGAAGACATGACCTTCATACGCCTGGCCAGACAGACCCTTGGCGGGAACCCCGCACTCATCGACGAGCGCACTCGCCTGATGTAGCTCAAATACGATCCAGTTGATCGCTTGCTGAAGTATCGGGTCAGAATCGATCGTGATGCGATGCTGCGCCCAGAATCGGTCGAGGTGGTCGGCCTGCGCCCTTGCCAGGTCGTCAAAGCTCAAGTCGGACCCGGCGTTGTCGCCTTCCCCATAGCTGGTGCGCTTCTCAATGGCGATGGTTTGTTGGGCGACTACGTCAGCTCGAAAAACGGTCCTGGTGCCGTTGGCTTCGACCTGAAGTTCCGGGTCAGCTCGATGCCGACACTCACACGTGATCGTCATTTGGGAGCCAGGCGTCCGGTATGTGACCGCGAACCCCATGGTGCCTTCGATCCGGGCGATCGAGCTTTCCACCAGGGCATCGTTGTGCGTGGTGGCGGCCCTACGAGGGTCGAATTCCACCGCCCCTACGCTGTTTTGCCGATCCCAGGTCGATTCAACGCTCACCGACATCGACCGTTGTGCTGTTACTTGGATCGTGGCCGCCATCAGGTTGGGGTAAACAAGGGAAACCAATTTCCGCCAGCGCACCGAGACATCCGGCCAACGGGCATTGGTCTCGAGAAGGCCCGTCGAGAAGTCGAGTTTTCGCTCAACCACTGCATCGATCAGGTCGAGCGCTCTCCCGTCGATCGATATTCGCAACCCGCTCGGATCCGGCAGGTACACGATGGTCTGACCGGCCGTGGCGTATCCGAAAGCACCCTCCGGATACGTGATTGGCCATGTTTCGTGAAATCCGTTGACGAGGACGCCGGGTTCATACACGGGACGACCCTGCTCCCATACCCCCCTGACCCCAAGCCAGCCATTGGAAAGTGAGAACAGCGACTCTTCCTGGCCGGCCCTGTCAGGATCGACGCCACTCACCCGAAGCGCGGACGGGTCGGTGCCATATCGCGGTTCGTCGGGTGGGGTCACCGGTCGATCCTAAGCAAGAAGGGGTCACACCAACTCGCCCAGGTCGCCGACCACGAGATCGGCACCCGCCGCCAAGAGCTCCGAAGCGTTGTCGTGACGGGCAACGCCAATCACCAGGCCGAAGGCGCCGGCCCGGCCAGCAGCTACCCCACTGGTGGCGTCTTCGATCACAACTGCCGAGTCGGGCATCACACCGAGCCGGTGGGCCGCCTCGAGATACGGGTCCGGATAGGGTTTGCCCCGCAGACCCAGAGACGCAGCGACCTCGCCATCGACCCGAACGGCGAAGAAGTCGTCGAGACCCGCGGCAGCCAGCACCGCCCTGGCGTTGGCCGACGACGTCACCACCGCGATCTGGACTCCAAGATCGAGAAGGTGGCGAATGAGAACTAGGGAGCCCGGATACGGAGATACGGGATTCTCGGCCAACACCCGACCCACGAGTTCATTTTTCAGATT
>JAICND010000243.1 GCA_025929005.1 Acidimicrobiia bacterium | reverse complement strand
CACTGTCTTCCCGAAAGCGATAACCCTCTTGAGTGAGAGTGATACCTGCAATGGTGAGCGACGGGGTTTGGGTATAGGCGTCGAGAACGACCGCACCCGGCTTGACCAACCGGAAGTCAAGGGTGTCGCCACCGACCAGATCAGCCGAACGCAGCTGAAAGCAATACTCGACCTCGGTCAAATTCCCCGCCGCTAGATCAATCTGATTGCCCTCGCCTGCCAAGCCTTCGTCCTCATCCATTGCCCCGGCGACAAAGGTGCCGGTGCCGGAGCTCAGTTGGCGGGTGGTAGCTGCTTCTTCGGCGAACTGAGTCGAAGCCGAGGAACGAACATTGCTCGAGGAGGCATTGACGTTGGTGTAGGCCCCGCCGTTCTTGCGGTATTGCAACTGCAACTGAAGGTCGGCAACTGCACCGACCCCACCAGTTTCATCCACTACAAATCGAAGCCGATGGTTGGTATCAAGGGCCAAATTACCGGGGCCGGTGTTCTCGGCCACTTTCCAGGTCGCGGTGGTTTCGGACCCATCATCGTTTCGCCACCGATAACCGGCTTGAGCAAGAGGAGGGTCAGTGGTCTCGAATTCGATCCAGGGATTGAGGGTGGTGCCGGTTTGGGTGTCGTTCTCGAGAAGGTCCCCACCAGCCCCGTTCCCGCCCCATCGCAGTGAGGAGTTATGGCCCTGTGTCCCGCCCGAGGCAGTAGGGGTCCCCACCACCGAGATCTCAACCACGAGACGGTCATTGGCGACGGTGGTGTAGCTCCCCGACAAGGTGGTCGAGAGAAACAGGCTCCGAAGCGACGTGTTTAGTTCTCCGGTCTTGACGACCTTGGAACGGATGGTCGCCCGCACCGTCGTCCCGGCGCTATCAACAATCGAGACAAACAGTTGCAGTTCTAGGTTGTTGTTGGCATGGGCCTCTAACCCCTGGACGCAGAGTTTTAGGGCATTGCCTGAAGTAAATACCAGTCCCGCGGCCAACCCGGCACTGACGAATTGAATGTGATGGGCATCCCCGGCGACAAGGTGGTCAGCCCCGTCAGGCGTGTAAGCCGAAGTGGTTAACGCCGAGCTATCAGAGGTGAGAAGCTGCCGACGACTGGTCTGGGTATGAGAGTACGACTGGATTGCCGGCGTTACCCCCGGCGCCGTTGTGCTGGAAGTGAGCCGATAACGGGTGAGGGCCACTCAGACCCTCCCTACGTCAAGGCGCCGATTACCTCGAACTCCATCAAGGCATTGAGCGTGATCGAAGCCCCAGGGGCGTTGGGAAGATCAAGGGCGATGATCCCGCCTGGAGGAACGATGATCTCGTCATCGTCGACCGCTGACCAGCTCCAGCCATTGAGGACATTCCACGCCTCCCGCCAGAGAATGTCACCAGGCGTGCCCTCCGCGGTCATGTTTGATCGAGCAGTACCCCCGAAGGTGGAGCCTGCTCCTGACAAATCCAACGGAGTTCGCGAAGTCCCCGTTCCTGCCGCGGTCTTGCGAAGGATTCGTGCCTCGAGCTGTTCAGACGTGGTCGAGGACTCGTTGCTGATATGAGCTCGAAGCAGACGGAGGATATGGGTCGTATCAGCTGTGACCTCTAGGACCGATCGAGCAGCTGTGTAGGCCGTTCCCGGATCCATGACCGAGAATCTGACACCCATGGTTTAAGCCGCCGTATCGCCCTCACAACGGATGGTGACGCCATCAGCGTTCTGAGCGGCGGAGTTGGTGGCCGTCCGTCGTACCCAGATGGCCTGGACATCGTCAGCCGGGATATTCCCGATCGCGAGCCCGGTGCCCTTGGTGGTAGGGGCAGAGAATGACTCGCCGGAAGGGGCGGTGTTCTCGTTCGCTACTTCCTCGGCCTGGGCAGAAGCGCTGTCGGAGTCGACCACTCCGGTCTGGTCCAAGGCAATAGCGGTATTGGCACCGCCGGCCACCTCAGAGGAGAGCCAGGCCACCACCGTCTGCCAGGTGAGGGAACCGTGGTTGTTGAAGACGAAGAAGCAGCGATACTCGACATCAGAGGCGGCATTCTCGTCACCACTGATGTCATCGAAGAGGTTGTTGTCGGTGGCATCGACGATGGCTGTCGTCGACATGAACTCGCCGAGAGAAGCATTGGGGTTGCCCTGGGCGGTCGAATCGCCGGGACCGGTGGTGACGCTTAACCGAAAAAGGATATCTGTGGCTGTGATCGCCATCTCAGTTCCCCTCCCCTTCCGCAGGCTTGTTCAAGATCTCATTGAGTGGAACCGCTCCATCGGGGAAGACTGCCTTGGCGCGACCCTCAGGGACCAAGCCCAATCGGTCGCGGAAAGCCTCGATCGGCTCCATGAGCTCGCCGGTCGCATGCTCATTGGCATGTTGGGCCAAGCGTTCGGCCGCCACTTCCTGATTGGGCCAGCCAGTGGTCTTGTAACCGCAGCTGCACCAACCTCCGAAAGTGCCGGAGGGACCTATAACCAGTGTCTTACCGTCAGCCCCTACAACTTCATCGTTGCCGGGTGCAATTGAGAGTTCCAGCTCTGCCACGTTTCCGTCCTGAGTGATCGGTTGGAAAAAGATTACCACCCAAGCTTCAAGTGAAGCATGTATGTGCGTAAAGTGGGTCCCATGCTGAGAAAGATTCTGGTGGCGCTCTTGGTCGGGGTCGTGGTCTGGCTGCTCTGCAAAGCCCTCGGGGTGGTACTCCCCCTCTTGGCTTGGAACGTGGCGGTCGCCATCGGCGGGTTCTTCAACAACTATGCCACCGTCATCGCCCTCCTCTTTGCCATCTTCAACTTCATCACTGGCAGGCCTCGGATCCCAGCCTGATCGTCTAAGGTCGCCAGATGCTTTCTGACGACCTCAAGATCCGAGCTCCGGAGATCGCAGAAGATTTCCACCGGCTCTACTACGACGACTACGAGAACACCTGGGAGACCACCACTTGGTTCGGTCATCTCGTCCGCAAGAACCCCTGCGACCTCTGGATCTACCAAGAGCTGATCTTCGAGTGCAAACCCGACATCATCATCGAGACCGGCACCGCTTACGGAGGCTCCACCCTCTACCTGGCCAATCTCTTGGCCTCGGTGGGGGGAAGGCGGGTGATCTCGATCGACATCATCGGCACCCAGATCTTCCCTGACCGCCCCAACTACCCCCAGATCCGTTACATCCGGGGAGATTCAGGCTCAGCCCAGGTCAAGGCCCAGGTGGAGGATCTGATTCACCTCGAGGAGCGGGATGCCGATAGATCACTCAAGGTGATGGCGATCCTCGACGCCGAGCATGCCAAGGAACACGTTCTCCGCGAGCTCGAGATCTATCCGGCTCTGGTCAGCCCTGGCCAGTACCTGATCGTCGAGGACACCAACTTGAACGGCCGGCCGGTCTCTGCCCACCACGGCCCCGGGCCAGCAGAGGCGCTCGAGGAGTGGCTCCCCAATCATCCCGAGTTCAAGATCGATCGCTCGCGAGAGCGTTATTACCTGACTTTCAACGCTGGTGGCTACCTGAAAAAGGTGAACTAGTCACGGTTTAGGGGCGGGCTGGGAGGCTCGCGGAAACCCTTACGAGAATCCGACCGTGACTAGTTCACTTGAAGGATACCGCTGACCTCTTTCCAAGGCGAGACCTCGCGAAACTCCGCTTTCCAGGGCAGGCAACCCAGGGTTTTGATGATCT
>JAICND010000065.1 GCA_025929005.1 Acidimicrobiia bacterium | reverse complement strand
CAGATTCCCAAAACCGGAACAGGAAAGTTCGACAAAAAGCTTGTGCGCGACCAGTACGCTGATTTACTGATGGGAGCGTAGGCGGGCATAGGGCAGGATGTTCGAGGCTGTTGAATTCGTTGAACCACACCTACCTCCGGGAGCGCCTATCAGCCAGCGGCTGATAGGCACTTTTGAGGTGGAGGAAGACGCCGTCAACTCGGCCCGGGACGCCCGGGACGTGTTCGGTGAATCCGAGGATTACGCGTGGTGGATCGTGCGGCGCCAAGGCGCCCAACTCTCCAGATGGATCGCGGACAACCGCAGCCACAAGGAGTTCGTGCTCGACCTGCGGACCGGAACCCTGGTCGAGATACCTAGCGCTTAGCCGCCCAGCAGCCAGGTGTAGGGGGAGTTGACCACGTCACCAGCCTCCTCGGAACCGCCGATCACATAGAGGTTGTTGCCAACTGCCGCCATCGGCACTCCGTGGAGTGGCACAGGCAGGACAGGTCCAGGCATCCAGACTCCGTCAACCAGCCGCTCGACCTCGGTGAGGGTACGGGTCGGGTCGAAGACTTCGCCGCCTCCCACGGTCAGCGCATCACCCACTACTGCCGCCCCAAATCCTGAGCGGGCGTCCATCATCGAGGGTCCCTCCCGCCAGGTGCCGGCGCCCGGGTTGAAGATCTCAACCGAATCGAGCATGACCCCGTTCCAACGTCCTCCGAGTGCCCAGAGCTCGCCTTCATAAACCACCAATGCGAAGTGTTCGCGGGGCTGGCTCATCGGAACGAGGGAGGTCCAGGTGTTGGCGGCGGGGTCATAGCCGAGGGCGGAGGTGCCGTCGGGCACTCCCCCTACCAGGTACACGGTGGCATCGATGGCAGCGGCGGCTCCTGCCCCCACCGCTTCGGGAAGATCCACAATCTCAGACCACGAAGTCTGGTCGTAGACCCACGATCCGGCGACGGCGTTGAATCCGTCGGGGCCGTAGCCCCCGAGCACGTAGATGAGGCCGTCGGCCGCGGCAGCCATGGTGTGATGTCTGGGTGTGGGGAGTACCGGCAAGGGCTCCCACCGGTCCTCTTCGGGTCGGTATCGCTCGACCCCGTCGGTGGCCGCGTATCCCTGGGGTCCTGACACCAATCCGCCTACGACGTAGATGAGGTCGTCGACCACCACGGCGGGCATCTCCGAACGGGCAATCCCGAGCGGAGCTCGCCGGCTCCAAACCTGCGGTGGTGAGGTTGATACAGATGTTAATGACGACGTCGCGGTCGGCGCAGTCGACGGGCCAGCGGGGGGATTGGAGGTGCAGGCAGCGACCAGCAGAATCGTTGCCGTCACTAAGGGAAGAACCCTCGAAGGTGACGGTGGATATAGGCTGGTCTGGTGGGTGATTTGCATGCTGTTTTCGGCTGGGTGGTGGTCGGATTATGCGGTCTGTCGGGTCTTTATGGCATCGGGCTCTCGATTCGAAAGAGCAGTCCGGGAACCACCTTTCGCATCGCCATAACCGTGGCTGTGGTCGCATTGCTCATTCAGGTCGGCCTGGGGTTGGCCTCTATGAACTTCGAAGACCGTGATCCGGGCAACCAACACCTCTTTTATGGAGTGGTGACCTCGATCACTCTCGCCTTCGCCTATATATATCGTGCCCAGTTCTCCAAGCGTCCGGCGCTTTACTACGGGCTGTTGATGTTGTTCCTGATGGGCCTGGGGATCCGCGGAATCATGACGTTCGGAAAGAGCTTCTAGAGGAGGACTTCGTGCTGTTGCAGGGAAAGAGGCTGCTGATCACCGGGATTACCACTGACGACTCCATCGCCTACCACGTCGCCCGGGTCGCCCAGGAAGAGGGCGCCGAGATCGTCGTCACCAACTTCGGGAGAGGTCTTCGTCTGACCGAGCGCGTTGTACAGCGACTTGATCGCCCACCGCCGGTTCTCGAGATGGACATCAACAACTCCGACCACGTGGCGGCAGTGGCTGCTGACCTCACCACACGGTGGGGAGCAGTGGATGGGGCCCTCCACGCCATCGCCTTCGCTCCCATGGATGCCCTGGGCGGCAACTTCCTCAACACGCCGCCCGAGTCGGCCCACACCGCCTTCATGGTGTCGGCGTATTCGTTCAAGACTCTCGCCGTAGCGATGCTGCCGCTGCTCAAGGCAGCGGGCGGTGGGTCCCTGGTAGCTCTCGACTTTGACAACGAACAGGCCTGGCCGGCCTACGACTGGATGGGGGTAGCCAAGTCTGCTCTGGAGTCGGTCACCAGGTACCTCGCTCGTGATCTCGGTCGCCACCTCATCAGAGTCAACTGTGTATCGGCGGGCCCGCTCCGCACGGTTGCCGCCAAGTCGATTCCCGGCTTTGAAATCCTGCAGGACATCTGGAACGACAAGTCTCCGCTCCCCTGGGACCTGAACAACCCCGAGCCAGTAGCCCGAATGGTGTGTGTGCTTCTTTCCGATTGGGCGCCGCTGACTACGGGAGAAATCGTCCATGTGGATGGCGGCTTCCACGCCATGGCCGCTGGTGGCGGCACTCCTAGCGAGCAGTAACGGCCTAGCGGGAAGTAACGGTTCTTTCGCGCGCTGCCGCCAGACCGACGGCTGCCGACGGCAGGGTGCGGGGGAGAGAGACGGTGAAGGTGGCGCCACCCCCCATGGTCTCGTGTAGGCCGACGTTGCCCTTCATGGCCTCAACCAGGCCCCTGACGATGTTCAAGCCGAGACCGGTTCCTCCCCTGGTTCTCGTGGCCGACCCCTCAAGTTGGGTGAACCGCTCGAATATGCGGTCACGCTGGTCGACCGGCACGCCCTCGCCGTGGTCGACCACGGAGATGTCCACCCGGTCGCCGCGGGCACGGGCGATGACTTCGACGGCACTTCCCGGGGCGTATTTGGAGGCGTTTTCGAGGAGGTTGAGGAAGATCCGGTTGAGATGATCGGGGTCGGCCAGCACGGCGGCATCTTCGGGGTCGACGTCGATGACGAGTTCGGCGATTGCCACCGTCGAAGTCACTTCCTTGAGGAAGGTGGTTATCGGAACGGCCTCGAGTTGGATCGGCACAGCGTTGCGGTCGATCCGGCTGACGATCAGCAGGTCTTCGATCAGACGCTGCAAACGGCCGGCCTGACGGCGGGCGGTGTTGAGGAGGTTCTTGGCCGCTTCGGCCTCGGGAGCAAGCTCGGGGCGGGCAACCGTATCGAGGGAACCGATGATGGACGTGAGCGGGGTGCGGAGTTCATGGCTCACGACGGAAACGAAGTCGGTCTTCATCTGAGCCACCTCCTCGAGGCGGCGGGTCATCTCTGAAACGGCCTCGTACCGGCCAAGTTGGGAAAGCACCAGCGCCGCCGGAGCCCCCAGGCTGTAGAGGGCCTCGAGCTGGTCGGTTTGGAAGTTACCAATGACGGGATCGCCCACCGCGATGACACCGACCTTGAACTGTTCCACCCGTAGTGGCGCCACCATCGCCTCGACGAGGCCGAGTTCACCGAGGACTCCATAACTCTCGGGCTTGTCGGCGATTCGCTGCAACAGGACCGGCTTACCCGACTTGAACACCTGAGCGAGAACGCCCCCGGTGCTGACCGGGATCCTGATATCGGGAATCGGGAGCGGGTAACCGGTCACCCAGATGGGATTCATGACCTTGAGTTCGTGCGTGTCGGGGATGTAGAGCATCACCACCCCCACCTGTGCGTTTAGGTAGGTGCAAATCCGACCCACCAGTTCTGGAAGTACATCGGTGAGCGACTCCGCACCGGCCAGGGTCGTAGAGACCGCGTACAGGCGCTCGAAATCGGCACGCTGTCTCTGCAGGTCGCCCAATCGGCGGACACTCCTTTGTGCTTCCCGCTCGAACTCGGAGCCGATCAAAGCAGTTGCCGCTGCCACCACCACCGCCGATAGGCCCTGGACCAGCACTTCGACGACCTCCTCATCCGGCTGTGTGACGAAGGCGGTAATCGCCAGCGTGGCGACCACGGCGATGGTCACCATGATGTGCTTGAAGCGGTCGAGCACCAACCCGGAGAGCGCGACGATTCCAAAGAAAAGGGGTTGGGTGACCGCACGGAGGTCCGAGACATAGGAGATGGCGGCCAGACAGACGATGATCGACATGTTCCAGACGAGCGTGGCCCACAATCCCTTCTCGGTGGGCATGACCCGGTTCCAGTCGACCAGGGAGGCAGCCACCAGGACCGTGCCCATCAATGCGGCAGGTACGAGGAACCAGGGGTTGGCGAAATGGCCCCTGGCGACGGCCTGGGCGCCGATGATTACCAGGACGATCCAGCCGAGCGCCACCGACCTTCGCAGTGATGCTGCTCGAAACCGCCACAGCGGTTGGGAAGATTCGGGTGTGGGGTCCAACTGTTCCTGTCGTTCTGGTAGGGAACAGTATTCTCGACGCCCGTGCCCTCCGCATTGAGTATGTCGTGGCGCTGAGGGCGTTTGGGGGTGGCGCCCTGTTCGGAGATGTGGCCGGGGAGGAGCCTCCGCGGGTTCTGGCACTCCACGGTTGGGGCCGCCGGGGGACCGATTTCGCTGCCTCCCTGCAAGGGATTCCGTATATAGCTCTTGATCTTCCGGGCTTCGGAGCCACTCCAGCGTTTGACGAGCCTCAAGGTGCCGGGGGCTACGCCGTGGCGGTCCTGCCCGTGCTCGAGGAAATGGCCGCCAGACCCATCCTCGTCGGTCACTCGTTTGGCGGCCGGGTAGCGGTGGTACTCGCCTCTCGCTATCCCGAGCGGATCGGTGGTCTCGTCTTGACGGGCGTCCCCCTCCTCCGGCGGTCCCATGCGAGCGGGCCCCGCCTCCGGTACCGGCTCTGGCGTTGGGGGCATAGAGCGGGAGTGGTCTCTGATCTCCGAATGGAACGGATCCGCCGAAGATACGGGTCGGCGGACTACCGGGCCGCAACCGGAGTCATGCGCCAAACACTCGTAACTGTCGTTCACGAGTCCTACGAGAACGAACTGCGGACGATCAAAGCGCCGGTGTGTCTTGTGTGGGGTGCTGACGACACCGAGGTCCCCCTGCAGATTGCTCACAAGGCCAAAGACCTTCTAGCCGAGTCCGGCGTTGAGGTGTGGCTTGATGTTCTGGAGGGAGTGGGACATTGGGTTCCCACCGAGGCGCCCGCAGCTTTGCGGGAGGCGGTCGAGCAGATGCTGCAGCACTCATGACGATCCTGCTCATCGCGGCAGCCACCGTGGCGGCGTTCGCTTCGTCACCTCGGTGGCTCCGGATCGCCCAACGCGAGCACTATCAGCCAGGGTCGGTTACAAGATTCGCCGTGCGCTGGTGGCGGTCGTCCTGGCTTAACGTTCTCTTGTTTCTGACCGCCCTGGTGGCGACGGTGGGAGTGTGGTGGGTGGAGTGGCTCGGGTGGCTGGGCGTCGCCGCCTTGGTGGGACCCCGAGGGCTCTCGATGCGGGGGCGCACCTCGACCCTCTCGTGGACCAGCCGCCTTCGAAGGCTGGCGATTGCAGCAGGTGTGTTGGTAGTGGCATTGGCAGCGGCAGCAATCGGCAACGACCGGGCGGGGTGGGCTGTCACCGGCCTGGTCGGGTTGCCGCTGATCGTCGATGCCGCCCTCGTTCTCCTCGGGCCCATCGAACGCCAACTCGGAGACAAATGGGTGGACCTCGCCAGGTCGCGCCTGGCGGCCTCTGGAGCGAGGGTTGTGGCGATAACGGGCAGTTATGGGAAGACGACCACCAAGGGCTATCTCGGGCATCTGCTCTCGGGCCGGTTTCGAACCATGGTCACGCCGGCCTCGTTCAACAACCGTATGGGTCTGGCCCGTGCGATCAACGAACACCTCGCACCGGGAATTGAAGTGTTCGTCGCCGAGATGGGCACCTATGGCCCCGGTGAGATCGCCGACCTCTGCAGGTTCGTCCCACCCGAGATCGGGGTCATAACGGCCGTCGGACCGGTCCACCTCGAGCGATTCGGAAGTATCGAAGCCATCGTCGCGGCGAAGAAGGAGATCCTCGCCGACGCCCGGGTAGCTGTGATGAATGTCGACGACGAACTCCTCGCTAGGGTCGCCGCGGAAGAAGCCGGCCACCGCAAAATTGTCCGCGTGTCTGCCCACGACACCACTGCGGATGTTTCCGTGGTCGGTCATACCCTTCGAATTGGACCGACCGAGTACGGACCGGTGGGACCCGAAGTGTTTGCAGCGAACCTGGCATGTGCTGTGGGGGCGGCCATCGAACTGGGGGTACCGCCTCACGAGGTGGCCCGGCGACTCGACGACCTCCCGGTCGCTCCCCATCGGCGCCAGCTCGCCACCTCCGAGCGTGGGGTCGTGGTCATCGACGACACCTACAACTCAAACCCGGAAGGGGCGGCGGCGGCACTGGCCCGGTTGCTGGCGGTGCCAGGTGATGGTCGCAAGGCCGTGGTCTCGCCCGGCATGGTCGAGTTGGGCGACCGACAAGAGGAGGAGAACCAGCGGTTCGCCCACCTGGCAGTGAGTCAGGTCACGGATCTCGTCGTGGTGGGGCGAACCAACCGCTCGGCGCTGCTGCGGGGCGCGGCTTCGGGAAAGGCGACGGTTACCGTTGTGTCATCCAGAGCTGAGGCGGTGAACTGGGTTCGCTCACACCTGGGACCCGGCGATGCCGTCCTCTACGAGAACGACCTCCCCGATCACTACCCATGACCCGGACATGAGATGAGCAGACCTGCGGTCGTATTCGGTGGCCCTTCCGACGAGCACGACATCTCGATCCTCACCGGGCTCCAGGCGGCCCGGGCGCTGGAAGAGGTCGATGCCATCTACTGGTCGAAGACCGGTGACTGGTTCCAGGTCGATCCAGGGATGGAGGCGGGTGAGTTCGTGGACGGTGTCCCGCGCAAGGCCCGCGAGCTGAGCTTCGTCGCCTCACCCGGGCAGGGCTTCCTCCTCAAGAAGAAGCCGCTCGATGTCAGTGCAGTCTTGATCGCGTGTCATGGCGGTCCCGGGGAGGACGGCACGTTGCAGGGCCTGTTCGACCTCGTCGGCCTGCGGTACACCGGGCCCGGTCAGGCCTC
The DNA here is from genome assembly GCA_025929005.1 of Acidimicrobiia bacterium. Classification (GTDB taxonomy): domain Bacteria; phylum Actinomycetota; class Acidimicrobiia; order Spongiisociales; family ZC4RG35; genus JAICND01. The sequence continues at coordinate 350 of JAICND010000065.1, read as the reverse complement.
GTCGGCCCTCGGAATGGACAAGCTGGCGTTTGGCTCGGCCATGGCCTCCGCCGGATTGCCCACGGTGCCGAGGACACTCGTGGCCACGGGGGAGGAGCCCGCCCCGTCTTTCGATGGCCCCTACATCGTCAAGCCGCGATTCGGCGGATCGTCGATCGGTATCGAAGTCGCAGAGGACTGGACGACGGTGCTCGCCCTCAAGGGCACCTCGCATTTCCTCGGGCAAGGCGCGGTGGTCGAGCCCTTCCTCGCCGCGAGCCGTGACCTGCAGGTGGCGGTGCGGACCTATCCGCAGTGGGAGCTCTCGGCGGTCGAAGCGCCGGCGCGCTCCGGCGACGGCATCTACAGCT
>JAICND010000171.1 GCA_025929005.1 Acidimicrobiia bacterium | reverse complement strand
CTCGGGAAGACCAACACTCCCGAGTTCGGCCTCTCTCCGGTGACGGAGCCGGAGCTACACGGGATCACCCGCAACCCCTGGGACCTTGATCGGAGTTGTGGTGGTTCGTCCGGGGGTGCTGCCACGGCCGTGGCGGGCGGAATGGTGCCTGTGGCGCATGCTTCCGATGGCGGTGGATCGATCCGGATCCCTGCCGCCCTCACGGGTCTCTTTGGGTTCAAGCCCACACGAGGGCGCACGCCAGCAGGGCCCGTAGTGGGAGAGTCCTGGTTCGGGCTCAGCGCTGCCCACGCCATTACTCGCTCAGTGCGCGACTCGGCAGCTCTTCTCGACGCTACCCAGGGCCCCGAACCGGGGGACCCATACGCGGCTCCTCCACCCTCCGAATCGTTTCTCAGCGACGTGGCCACGTCGCCAGGCAAGCTGTCCATTGCTCTGGCGCCCGAGCCATTGCTTGGCTCAACCATGGACGACGAGTGCAGACGTGCGGTCCACGAGGCTGGTCGACTTCTGGAATCCCTCGGACATCGCGTCTCGTACGTCGAAGTCCCGTTAGAGCGTGAAAAGTGGGTCGATGCATTCCTCACCCTTGCAGCTGCCGACGCGGCCCTTCTCATCAGTCAGAGTGCGAGCCTCGCCGGTAAATCGACGCCCGACCCAGCGGACTACGAGCTGACTACGTGGGTTCTCGGGGCGGTCGGTCGGAAGCTAACGGCCGAGAACATGGCGGCGGCCCTCTTCGAAACGCGCATGGCGGGCCGGGCGATGGCGCGGTTTCACCGGGAATTCGATGTTCTCGTGACTTCGACCGTTGGGCGTCCCACCTGGTCCCACGGTGAGCTAGCCCCGAGCACGGCGGAGAAGGTCATGCTGGAGGGTCTCCGGCGGGCTCCTGTGGGCCCGGCGTTGATGGCGGTATTTCATCGGCTGGCGGCCAAAGCGATCGATCCCATTCCCAACACGCCCCTCTTCAATATGACGGGACAACCGGCCATGTCGGTACCGCTCCATTGGACGGAAGCTGGCCACCCGGTGGGAGTGCAGATGGCGGGTCGCTTTGGTGAGGACGGTCTGCTGGTTCGGCTGGCTGGCCAGTTGGAGGTGGCCCGACCCTGGTTCGCCCGTCGCCCCGCTCAGTTCACGGTGTAACCAGCCAAACGCTCGACTCACCTAATTCAACCCCTGACCAAGCCCTGATCAGGAATGTGCCGTTTACGTCGCCAATGAAGTCGATCCGGACGAAGGGCACAACTTCACTTGCCCATTGCACGCGATCCCTGCTGATCAGCAGGCTACGAGTCGGTGCATTCACGCGAGTCGCAAAGGAGTCACCTGTCATCCCTGGCTCCCGCACAGAGACCGTCGGTCTTGTCGTGGTGAGCAGCACCGCGACGGCGTCGCCGGCTTCGCCGACGTAGTCGATTGAGCCTTCGAGTCGAAGTGAGGCGAGTTCGTCCAATGGCATTGCTTCGGCTGAATCCACTGCGCGGTCCGGGAGAAAACCCTGCATGTCCCAGCCGATGGCATGGTCAGAGATCCACACTGCGGGTATTCGTTCAGGTATTGCCCACTCGTTCTTTGGCATCTCCTCGGTGTAGCTGCCGAAGGCCAGATACTGATCCCGCGACCGTTCGACTTCGCTGATCTGGACATCGCCGCCCACGCCGTGGATGGTCCCCCAGCGATTCCATTGGCTGCCGTCCTTTGAAACGACAACGGAAGCAGCCCTACTGATTCCCGATGGGTTCCCCACGGCCAGGAAGCCCGAGTCTGTGGTGACCGGCTCGGTCACTGTTTCGAAGCGGTCCAATCCTCCTACTTCCACCCATTGGAACGGAGCAATCACCTCCACCCCTTCCACCGCCGTGTCCTCTGGGATCGGATTGGAGACAGTTGCTATCTCAACATTGGGCGGATCAGGTATCAACTGCAACCCCACAACGATCGATAGAAGTACCCCCGCCAAAGCGGCGCCACCGGATGGCGGCGGTTTCGTCTGGGTGGGCGGGGGGTGGAGAGATTCGACATCGAAGACCTCGATCTCCATCTCACGTCTCACGTCTCACGCCTCAGTACTTGGCTAGCTCCTGGGCGTGGCGAATGATGCCCTCGGGATTGGGGTACACCTTGTCCTCGAGTTCCCTGGCATACGGGAAGGCCGGGATGTCGCCGAGGGCGTAGCGCCGGACCGGGGCATCGAGCCACTCGAATGCCTTGTCGGCCACCTGGGCGGCGAGTTCGGCTCCGTACCCGACGAACTCGTTGTCTTCGTGAACGATAAGAACCCGGCTGGTCTTCTTCACCGACGCTTCGATAGTGGGCCAATCCAGCGGCTTGAGAGAACGAAGATCGATGACCTCCGGTGAGATATCGAGTTCCTCCAGCGGCCCGATTGCCTCCATCGTGAAATGCGCCATCGCTCCGTAGACGAGGATCGTCAAGTCGGTGCCCTGGTGACGAATCGCAGCTTTCCCAAGCGGCACCTTCCAGGGACCCGATGGGTAGGGGCCCTTGGCGAGCCGATATAGCTTCTTGGGCTCGATGAATAGGACCGGATCGGGGTCCTCCACAGCCTCCCACAACAGACCCTTCACATCGGCGGGCGTTGAAGGGATGACGACCTTGAGCCCCGGGATGTGGGCGTAAAGCGCCTCGATCGACTGTGAGTGATATAGAGCTCCGTGGATCCCACCGCCGTATGGCACCCTGATCACAATTGGACAGGTCCAGTTGCCGTCCGACCGATAGTGCACCCGGGAGGCTTCAGAGACGATCTGATCGAAAGCAGGGTGGATGTAATCAGCGAACTGAATCTCGGCTATGGGTCTCTTGCCGGCGGCGGCCATTCCGATGGCGGTTCCGGCGATCAGCGACTCGGCAATTGGCATGTTGAAGCAGCGATCTTCTCCAAACGCGGCGGTGAGCCCTTCGGTCGCCTTGAAGACGCCGCCCTTTTGGCCGGCGACGTCTTCACCAAAGACCACAGTGTCCGGGTGAGCTGCCATCACCTCATGGATGGCGCGGTTGATCGCCGTGATCATGTTCACCGTCTCACCCACCGGGGCGGGTTCGGGGACAGTCACGGCGGGACCCGGTTCGATCACGCGTGCATAGACATGGGAGAACGGATCGTCGGGAGGTGGCGAACCTTCGGCTTTCTCTACGGACCCGGCGACCAAAACTGCCACCTGGCGGTCGATCTCGCTTTCCTCGGTTGCGGAGAGAAGTCGCTCCTCAACGAGGTACTGCTTGAGCGTGACCACAGGATCTTGCCGACGCCACTCCTCGACCTCTTCCCGGCTTCGGTAGAGGCGGTCGTCATCATCTGATGTGTGGGCGTAGTAGCGATAGGTCTCGGCTTCGATCAGCGAAGCTCCCAATCCCTGTCGGGCTCGGTCGACTGCCACCTGCACGGTTCGGTAGACGATTAGTGGATCATTGCCATCGACCAGGTGGCCGACCATGCCATAGCCCTCGGCACGTTGGCTGATCGACCCAGCTACCTCCATGCTGCTCGGCACCGATATGGCGTAGTGGTTGTTCTCGATAATGAAAACGACCGGGAGCTTGTAGATCCCGGCCAGATTCATCGCCTCGTGCCAGTCGCCCTCCGAGGTGGAGCCTTCACCCCCGTATACGACCACCACCCCGGGGTCCTTGTTGAGTTGGAGAGAGCGGGCTATTCCGACCGCGTGGGGGTACTGGGTGCCGATGCAGGACGATTGGGTGAAGATGCGGCGCGGCGGGTCGGACCAATGATTGGGTAGTTGTCGCCCTCCTGAGAAGGGGTCGCCCTTGCGAGCAAAGACCGCGAGGAATATGTCTTCGAGAGGGATGCCCCAGGCCAGGGCCACTCCCATGTCGCGGTAGTAAGGCATCAGCCAGTCGCGTTCGCGATCCAGCGCAAAAACCGAAGCGACCTGAACCGCCTCGTGACCTGAGGAACCAACCACGAAAGGCACCCGGCCCTGACGGTTTAGGGCAAACATGCGATCGTCGACCCTTCTGGCCAACAGCATCAACCGATACATCTCGATCATCTGTTGATCTGACAGACCCAGATCGTGATGATGGATCGGACGACGCATCCACTCCATCAGCGCCAAGCCGACTGATCGAACGTGCGGACCCTGGTCCTCCTTGCTCCCAAACGAGTCTAAACACCTGCCTGCTAGATCGTTCTTGTGACTTAGGATGACCTCCGATGATCAAATCGGCCTACCTGCGGGTTTACCTTCCCGAGGAACGAGTGCCTGACTGTGACGAGCACTCCACCGGGGGCGAGCCTCGGACCCGCAGGTGGGAGCCTTACGGTTTCATCGGGGAGTCGATGATCGAGGACGCCTGGATGGCGGATTGGCGCGGTCGTCGCTTTGTCTGCCCTCGCCGGCCGCAGCTTCGGGTCCTGGAAGGCGTGCTCCTGCTGCATGCCTCTCTCGAGACCAGTGGACGGGCTGTCCTCATATCCGAAGCCGTCCGCCAGCAGGCTGTGGATGAACTGCGGTCCCTGCTCCGACGATCTCCCGGGATTCGCTCCCACATCCTCACCTCCGCCTGGCACGTGCCGATCCGGTGGTTCGTTCCGTTTGACAGAACCGATCGTCTCGTCGACTCCAGCGGTGTTCGCACGACCCTGCGCTACCGAACCGGGTT